>NZ_CAJPOU010000029.1 GCF_905372335.1 Streptococcus sp. A12 | reverse complement strand
TTAATATAGTGTTTCTGTTATGATATTTTTTAGAAAGCAGGTTACTACATGACAAATTCTGTAAGTTCGAACCGACCTGAGAAGTACAACATTGCAGCTTTCTTCTCAGGTGTTGGGGGAATTGAGTTGGGATTTGAACAAACCAACGAGTTCAGAGTGGTGTATGCCAATGAATTTGATAAGTATGCTCGTCAGACTTATCAGTTAAACTATCCAGATACCTATTTGGATGGTCGTGATATTCATGCGGTACAGCCGGAAGACATTCCAGCTGAGCGCGTGGATGTGATTATGGGAGGATTCCCTTGCCAGGCCTTTAGTATTGCGGGTTACCGCAAGGGCTTTGATGATGATCGTGGCGATCTCTTTTTTGAGTTACTTCGCATGATTGAGGGACGTAAACCTCGTGCTATTTTCATTGAAAACGTTAAGAACATGGTCGGTCATGACCACGGGAATACCTTCAAGGTTATTCGTGAAGCCTTGACGGAGAACAACTACTTTATCAAGTGGAAGGTTCTCAACGGGAAAGACTACGGAAATATCCCACAAAACCGTGAGAGGATTTACATTGTTGGTTTTGATACTAAAGAAGCCTACGACTTGTTTGAGTTTCCAGAGGAAATCAAACTGACAACGACTTTGGCTGATGTTATTGATTTTGGTGCCAAGCCAGATGAGGCCTACTATTATCGAGAAGGCAAGCAAAATTTCTACGACCAGTTGAAGTTTGAAGTGACTAGTCAAGATACGGTTTATCAATGGCGCCGTCAATATGTCCGTGAAAACAAAAACGGTGTAGTCCCTACCTTGACAGCCAATATGGGAACAGGCGGGCACAATGTTCCTCTGATCCTGACTGACAGTGGGGAGATTCGCAAGTTGACTCCCAAAGAGACCTTTAATGTCCAAGGTTATCCAAAGACCTTCAAGTTACCTGAGGGGGTTTCAAATGGTCAACTCTATAAACAGGCTGGAAATAGTGTGGTTGTTCCTGTGATTAAACGCATTGCAGAGCGGATTGCTTTTGCCCTTAATGAGAGCAATGGGCCGTCTCAACTGGATCGCTCCGGAAAATTCGCGATTATCTATACCAAGATGAATGGCCAGTTTGAAGGCCAGTCTTATGTGAAAGATTTTGTCTCCACTTATGAGGAAGCAGAGCAGAAGATTGCCTCTTATGAGGATGGTCTTGCTGTTTTATCAGATGAAGATTATTTCAGATTGGTAAAAAAACGTGGAAATTTTGAATTTTACAGCATTATTTAACGAATTATATAAGTAAGGGGACTAGTGAAAATCTAGTCTTCTTTTGATATACTTAAATAAGAAGTGAGGATTGAATGATGTGGGAACACCTAAAACAAGAACAAAAGGAAAAATACAAGACTCTCATTACCAATTTTGCTAGTCTGAGTGAGGCCTTTTCTCAAAAAGCAGAGGGTGAAGATTCTGATGATCGAGAAAGCTATGTTGCTCCGATTGTCAATTCAAAATTCCAAGAGACTGTTTTCCAAAAAGCTTTTCATGCGGTTGGGGAGGATATTGCCAATACCTCTTATGATGCTTCAGTTGTCGTTGATGAACAACATAAGTATTTGGTTGGGATTAAATCCTTTGGTTTAGAGTCTGGGGATCAAAGGATTGCTCAGTTCAAGAAAGATTCACAGTCTTGGAACGAGCTGTTGAGTGAAATCCGATTTCATGCTGAGATTTCACCGGACAAGGAAACAGCTGATAAAGAAAATCAAGCTCGCTATGAAAAACTAGCTCGTGAGATTGCGTCTTTACGAAATCAACGGATTGAATCCTCAAAAGCTCTCATTAAGGGATTTCATTCTGATTCTAGTCACGTAGAAGCCGTCTATCATGTCTTGATGCCAACTTCGAAAGGACATAAGCCTCAGATCCATGTGGGAGAGACAACTTATCTGCCGGTTGACCTAGATAATCTCAAAATTCTAGGCTCAACGACTAAGAACAATCCGACAAATTTCCGGTTCACAGACGGCCACCATGATTACAAATACACGGCTGCAGATAGTCAGCTCCATATGACCTTTAGGAATAAGGAGATTGTGGTTGATACTTGGAATGTGAATTATGTCGAAGATCCCTTTTATCTTTTTGAACACCTTCACTTATTGACATCAGAAAAAAGTGATTCGGAAATTCTTGAGACCGTTTCTTGGGCGATCACAGACAAGCATGGAAATGTAGAAGAAAATTCTGGTTTTAATGCCTTTAATGGTGGATCAAAGTTGGCCAAGAAGGATCGCTTGCCACGGATTTTAAAGATTCAGGAAACATTTAAAGACAGTCTGGCTCCAGAAGAACTAGCTTTTGTGACCTTCTCTTTGGAAGAAATCCTCTTGAAAAAATGGTCTAGCAAGGAAGAAAAAACTCAGATGAAGTCCATCCGTGAGGACTTGATTCGTTTTGTACACGAGACGGGAAATGAAAAATTAGTCAAAGAAATTGAACAGCTGGTGTATCGTCCGGTCAGTGAAGTGTATATCCCTCTTCCAGATTCCAAACATTTCCATGAAGAGCGTCCGGACTTTTTTGGTAAAGGGATTGGAAGTTTTGAGCCAGGTACGAGTAAACTTGCCCTCCCAAAAGAAGAACGGACCTTTAAGCTACGATTTCTATCATCAGGTGATGTGATTACTGCCTATATCAATCAAGAAGCTGGGAAGGCCATTCAATCAACTGATAAGCAAGAAATCCTTGGAAATTGGATTCTTCGTGGTGTCTTTCAATTAAAAGACAGAGAGATCCTAACGGGTAAGAAATTGTCTCAGTTAGAAATTAACGGTATCCGTCTTTCAAAATTCAAAAACGGTGAAGTCGGCATTGACTTCATCTGGATTGATGTGGATAATCCTCCTGCAGATGCGATTGGTTGGGTTGCGAAAGCTTCTTCATTCACACGATAAAAGAACCTCCTAGTTTTCCTAGGAGGTTGTTTTGTATTCTGTGGTAGGACTGTGGCCTAGGTAGGTATAAATCCGTGTCAGTGGAGATTGGGGGTGGATAGAGACGCGAAAGTGAAAGTAGTGGTCACGGTGGTCGCGACTCTGGGTATGGTGGAGTTTGAAATAGTTGCGCTGGCCTGTCGACATGGATCTCAGTAGGTCATCTTCTAAAAAGACCAAGGGGGTCGCGGTCGTTGCCAATCGGTAAAAATCATGCTCGAACTGCTGGTAATTGTCTGAAAAATAATCAAATTGGAGTTCGTGTTTATTCAGGGCTGGTTTCATAGCTAGAATCTCCTGGTTCAATAGAAAAAATAGTCGAAAGAAGGAGAGAGTGGTAGTGCTGGCCGTTTTTAATGAGGACTTCGGAAGGGCTTAAGGTATAGACCTGACCGTAGTAGACGGCGATTTGATTGTCCTGGAGGGTAGAGAGGGAGAGGGAGGTCTCTTGCTGGTAGGCTTGCTCGAGGAGGTGACGGATTTCTTGGTTTGAGAGGAGGCGAAGCTCTTCGAGAGAGAGCTGGTTTGTTTGTAAGGCCGTCGAATGCTCAGAGAGGAAGAAGCCAGCCCACTTGGCCATGCCCCGGTCTTGGAAGTCACGTGCCGACTGATAGGGGAGATAAGAACGATCAATCATGCTAAGCCATCTAAACCTCCTGCAGAGTGGCCTCCGGTCAGCTTGCTTCGAGCCAGAGCGCGCGAATTTTCTAATAGGGCAGATCCCTTCTGTAGAGAAGCAAAGCCAAATCGGTCACGGATGTGGTCAATGGTCCCTTGGAGAGCTTCTTCTTTTTGGGTTTGCTCAGGGTCATCAAATAGGGAGATCAGCTGGAAGCTCTCCTCTACGAGATTCCCATAAAAGACTCCTATCTGCCGGATGGCTCCTCCCTGGTAGTGGGAGCGAAAGAGCTGGATGACTTCCTTGGCTAATTGAGCGGTAGAGTTGGTCGGCTCAATCTTTCGTTGGCAGTGGATGGAGGGGAGCTGTTCTTGCTTGGAGTAGCTGGCGTGGATGGAGACCAGTTGTGTCTTTTTCTTTTCCCGACGCAAGCGGATAGCGACTTGCTCAGCCATCTCTAGACAGACCAGTTCAATATCGCTTTGGCGGTGGTAATCACGGGGAAGGATTTGCGAATTTCCCAGACCGTGAGACTTTGGCCGATAGGGACGATGGACATTGCTTTCATCGATCCCATGGGCGTGAAACCAGAGCTGGACGCCCATGACTCCAAATTCTTTTTTGAGCTGGTCTGGATTGGCCTGAGCCAGTTCATAGATGGAGTGAATGCCTAGTTTGTTAAGGCGTTTTTCTGTTCGATGGCCGATCCCCCAGAAATCGGTCAGTTTTTTTATCTGCCAGACTCGACTGGGGACATCTTCGTAAGACCAGTTAGCCCGCATGGTTTTCTGGTGCTTGGCGTCGTTGTCCAGGGCCAGTTTGGCTAGTAGGGGATTGGCATTGCTCATCCCGACAGTAGCGTAGATCCCAGTTTTCTGCCAAATGCGCTTTTGGATCCGAGCAGAAAGAAGGTCCAGCTTGGAGCGTCGGTCCAGCTGGGTATCAGGAATAAAGTAGTTGAGAGAGCTGGTCAAATCAATAAAGCCCTCATCAATGGAATAGGGGTAGATGTCATCTGGAGCAGCAAATTCTTGAAAGACTTGTTGGATTTCCATGTTGACCTGGATATAGGCATTCATGCGAGGGGGCACGATAAAGGTGCGCTTGGCCCAACTTTCGATATAGTGGACAAAGGCTGGATCTGTAGGCAGGCCTTGCTTACGGGCCAGGTAGTAATTGAATTTCCTCGTCTTGAGATCAAAGGGCAGATCATAGCTCCGCCCGACATTTTTCTTTCCAAAGACCTGCTTAAAAACGGGGGAACTGGCTAAGATGAGGCCAGCAGAATTGTCGCTCCGACTCATGACACAAAGAGAAGTAGTCAAAGGATTGAGGCCGAGGCGGACGCATTCACAACTGGCATAGAAACTTTTCATATCCACAAAAGCAATATCAGACCTGGGCTCACGTGAATAATCAAAAAGCATGTCTAAACCTCCAGAGGGAGGAAGTGGCCGACCACGATACCGACGATTTTTGGTTCATCTTCGTAGGGGGCAAAGAGGTCATCATAGGCTGGGTTGATGGACTCTAGGCGGAGGCCCTCGTCTTCTCGATAGACTTTTTTGATATAGGTCTTCCCATTCCACATGAGGGCATAGACCGCTCCATCATAGTCAAATCCGGTCTGTTTCATCAAGGCAACAGAACCGTTTGGATAGCTTGGTTCCATAGAATCTCCAGACACCCAAGAGGCAAAGTCGTGTTGGATCTCTTGGTCAAAATAGACGGTCTCGTAGTCAGTTTCATTGTCATAAAAGGTATGACCATGTCCAGCTGCCAAGTCGATAGAGAGGACACGGTAAGGGATCAAAGAGACCACCTTTTCTTGCTCTGCTAAGAGTTGGCTGGCAAAGAGATCGACCTTTCTCTGATGGGGTGGGGTTAGTAAAGGGTAGGTGAAAAGCGCTGAGCTCTTGTCGACAAAGTAGTCCTCTTTAACGGAGAGGCGCTTGGCCAACCTCCTGAGATTTTTATCGTGTGGCTCTGCTAAGCCATTCTCCCAACTAGAGTAGGTCTTGCGACTAATCTCTAAGGATTCGTAGACCTGGGCTTGGGTCAGGCCCAGCTCAAGTCGCCGGTCTTTTAATTTTTTTGCATCAAACATCTGCATTCTCCTATGTAACGTTTTAAAAGTTACGTATAGTATAGCAAAAAAAAATTCGGACTTCAAGAGAAAAGTGAGAGGATTTTTCTTTAGGAGCGAAAGGGATTTAACTTCAGCGGATATCAGATGGGAGAGGTGGGTGTTTTTGTATCTTTTATCCAAATTTTGATATAATAATCTCTATGAAGATTGTATCAGGTACCTATGGAGGGCGTCCTCTTAAGACGCTCGAAGGAAAGACAACGAGGCCCACTTCAGATAAGGTGAGAGGGGCTATGTTTAATATGATCGGTCCTTATTTTGATGGGGGTCGGGTCTTGGATTTATATGCTGGCTCAGGCGGTCTGTCCATCGAGGCGGTGTCTCGGGGGATGGAGCAGGCTGTATTGGTCGAGAAAGATCGCAGAGCCCAAGGGATTATTGCTAGCAATATCCAAATGACCAAGGAAAGCCACAAGTTTCAATTGCTGAAGATGGAGGCTCACCAAGCTCTCAATCAATTGCAGGGGACCTTTGATCTTATTTTCCTGGATCCTCCCTATGCAAAAGAGCAGATCGTAGCCGATATTGAGGCCCTGGCTGAACGTGGTTTACTTGGAGAAGAGGTCATGGTCGTCTGTGAGACGGATAAGGCAGTAGACTTGCCTGAGGAGATTGCTTGTCTAGGAATCTGGAAAGAAAAAATCTACGGAATTAGTAAGGTGACGGTTTATGTCAGATAAAATCGGATTATTTACAGGTTCATTTGACCCAATGACCTTGGGACACTTGGATTTGATAGAGCGGGCCAGTCGCTTGTTTGATCGCTTGTATGTCGGCATCTTCTTTAATCATGAGAAGAAGGGCTATTTTACCATTGAGCAAAGGGAAGCCATAGTGACAGAAGCAGTGGCTCATTTGCCCAATGTAAGAGTCATCACCTCAGAGGCAGAGTTGGCAGTAGAGGTGGCTAGACGGTATGGGGTGACCAGTTTGGTCCGAGGGTTGCGCAATAGCCAGGACTTCCTCTATGAAAGCAATATGGACTACTTCAATCACCAGCTGGCTCCAGAGCTTGAGACCATCTATCTCTGTGCCCAGCCCCAGTACCAGGCCTTGAGCTCGACGAGAATCCGCGAGCTGCTGACCTTCCAGCAGGATGTCAGTGCCTATGTCCCAGAGAGTGTTATAAAGGAGATGAAATAAAACGAATGAAAGAATTTGAGAAACCAAGGGCTCAGCTACCAGAAAGCCCATTTGAACCTGTGCGCAAAAAAGATAGTGTGTGGAGAACTTATCGTTGGCCGATGATTGGGACCCTGCTTCTGATTTTGGCCTTGCTAGCTTTCTTTGTTCCCCTACCCTATTATCTGGAAATGCCTGGGAGTTCAGAAGATATTCGCCAAGTGATGCGCGTCAACCAGAAAAATGATGAAGCATCCGGTTCGTATGATTTTGTCACTGTTGCCGTCAAGCAAGCGACCTTCTCGGATATAGTCTATGCCTGGGTGACTCCTTTTACAGATATCCACTCTGAACAAGAAATGACAGGTGGCAGTTCCAGTGAGGAATTTTTCCGGATCAATCAATTTTATATGGAGACCTCTCAAAATACTGCCAAATACCAAGGATTAAAAACTGCTGGAAAAGAGACAGAGATGGAATTCTTAGGTGTCTATGTCATGCAAGTAGCAGAAGACTCTACCTTTAAAGGCGTTCTAAATATTGCGGACACAGTTACGGCTGTCAATGACAAGACCTTCAAGAGCTCAAAAGAGCTCATCGAGTATGTTGGCTCCCAAAAAATCGGAGACAAGGTCTCAGTGACCTACACAGAAGATGGCCAGACCAAGACCGCTGAAGGAAAGATTATTAAGTTGGTCAATGGCAAGAATGGGATTGGGATTAGCTTGATTGACCGGACAGAAGTGAAGAGTGACATACCGATTGAGTTTGCGACAGCTGGCATCGGTGGTCCAAGTGCCGGGATGATGTTTAGTTTGTCCATCTATACCCAAGTAGCAGATCCAGACCTTCGTCAAGGACGCCATATCGCGGGGACAGGGACCATTAACCATGATGGGACTGTCGGAGATATCGGTGGAGTGGATAAAAAAGTCGTGGCGGCAGATCGAGCGGGTGCTGAAATCTTCTTTGCCCCTGACAATCCAGTGACAGAAGAAGTCAAAAAGAACAATCCGAATGCCAAGAGCAACTACGATGAAGCGGTAGAAACAGCTAAGAAAATTAAGACCAAGATGAAAATTGTCCCCGTCAAAACCTTGCAGGATGCTATTGACTATTTGAAAAAGAACTAAAGTAGCCTGTTTGACAAATTTCGTACTTGAACGTATGACATTGTGTTAGCAGAGGGGAATGTTCACCTTCTAATTAAATTCAAGTTTTTGCTTATCAATCTCTCTATTTTTAGAGGGATTTTTTCTTTATACTGGTGTCAGAAAGAAAGGGAGGTAGTGAAATGATTCAAACCAGTTTGTTTTCCATTTCAGTATTCTTAGCGGGAGTTCTATCCTTTTTCTCCCCGTGTATTTTGCCACTGATGCCAGTCTATGTAGGGATTCTATTGGATTCTGAGCATGAAAAAACGGTGCGTATTTTTGGAAGAGACATTTCTTGGTATGGCCTGGTGAAGACTCTTTGTTTTATCGCAGGTCTATCAACTGTTTTCCTGATTCTAGGATACGGTGCAGGGGCCCTTGGCCAGGTGCTTTATGCTCCCTGGTTCCGTTACCTACTAGGAGGGATTGTCATCTTATTGGGAATCCATCAGATGGGCCTCATCAATCTTCAGCAACTCCAAAAACAAAAGAGTATCCAACTGAAGAAGGATGAAAAACGCAATGAATTCTTCAATGCTTTTCTGATAGGGGTCACCTTCAGTTTTGGTTGGACCCCTTGTGTCGGACCAGTTTTGAGCTCTGTTTTAGCCATTGCAGCTTCTGGAGGAGATGGTGCATTGCAAGGCGCTCTCCTGATGCTGGTATATACATTAGGCTTGGCTCTGCCTTTCTTGCTTTTGGCCTTGGCTTCTAGCTGGGTTCTACAACATTTTGCTAAACTCAAGCCCCATATGGGAACCTTGAAAAAAATTGGTGGTGCCCTCATCATCTTGATGGGCATCTTGCTGATGCTAGGAAATCTTAATAGCCTCGCATCCCTGTTTCACTAATCTTGAATGATTAAAGGAGAAAAATCATGAAAAAAATTCTTGCACTTTCTATTGCTACACTTAGCATCGTCACTTTAGTAGCTTGTTCTGGACAGAAATCAGATTCAGACATGAAAAAAACGGACGATAGTAGTATGATGAAGAAGGACGATATGAAGAAGGAAGATATGAAGAAGGATGACATGAAGGATTCATCCATGTCCGATGATAAAATGAAAAAAGAAGACATGAAAGATTCATCTATGATGTCTGACAGCAGTTCTGAAATGAAGGATGATATGAAAAAGGATGATATGAAATCCAGCGATTCAGAAATGAAAGATGAAAAGAGTGAATCATCTGATATGAAATCAGACCAATAAAGGACAGTAGGAAGAGGAAGTCGTCTGCTTGGGCGACTTTCTCCCTATTTATTAAAGAGGAGGAAGACATGAAAAAAATAGCTTTAGTAGCTGCAGGATTCTTGTGTGCTGGACTTTTGGGGGCTTGCTCTAACCAAGGAATGGAATCATCCAACAAAAGTGAGACTAAGCAGACATCCACAACGGGACCTTCAGAGCAAGCTGGAAAGAAGGTTCAAGAGTTTAACCTGCAAGGAGTAGACGGTAAGACCTACCGCTTATCTGATTACAAAGGGAAGAAAGTTTACCTCAAATTTTGGGCTTCCTGGTGCTCTATTTGCCTATCGACATTAGAGGATACCAATGAGTTGGCAAAAGAAGAGGTGGGTAAGGATTATGTGGTCTTATCTGTTGTAGCTCCAACCTTTAATGGCGAAAAAACGGAAGCAGATTTCAAAAACTGGTACCAGTCTTTGGATTACAAGGATTTCCCAGTCTTGCTAGATAGTAAAGGGGAACTGCTAAAAGAGTATGGGATTCGTTCTTATCCATCGGCACTCTTTATCAATAGTGATGGAACTCTCGCTAAGACCCATATCGGTTATATGAGCAAGGAAGACATCGTCCAGACTCTAAAAGAAATGAAGTAAGGAGGACATAAAATGGAAACAAAATGGAAACTCATTTCCATTCTTTTAGTGGGGCTATTTTGTTTTGGAATCTTTTTCCTTGTCAAAGGATCCATGGCCTTGGATACATCAGATGCGACGACTGAGCAGATCAAAAAAGCGTCCATGAGTCAGACACCAGTAGCAAACAAAAAGAAGGAAGAAAAAGTCAATCCAGAAGACCAACGAGAAATCTATCTAGCTGGTGGCTGCTTCTGGGGTGTGGAAGAGTATTTTTCCCGTGTTCCGGGTGTCATTGATGCCGAATCAGGTTATGCCAATGGAAAAGGGGATACCACCAAGTATGAACTGGTTAAGCAAACAGGGCATGCTGAAACGGTACACATCACCTATAATGTCAAGAAGGTTTCCTTGAAAGAACTGCTTCTGCACTATTTCCGGATTATTGATCCAACATCAAAAAACCGTCAGGGAAATGATGAGGGCAGTCAATATCGGACAGGAGTTTATTACACTGATAAAGCAGATTTGCCAACCATAAACCAAGTATTTGAAGAGGTGGCGAAGAAATATGATAAGCCTTTGGCTGTAGAAAAAGAAGAACTTGCTAATTATATCAAGGCGGAAGACTACCATCAGGACTATCTACAGAAACATCCGAATGGCTATTGTCACATTGATGTGAATCAAGCTTCTTATCCAGTTATTGACGCTAGTCGCTATCCAAAACCGAGCGATGAAGAGATCAAGAAGAAGTTATCGCCCGAAGAATATGCAGTGACGCAAGAGAATGATACAGAGCGTGCTTTTTCTAATCGCTATTGGGATAAGTTTGAAGCGGGCATCTATGTGGATGTCGTAACAGGAGAGCCTCTCTTCTCCTCAAAGGATAAATTTGATTCTGGTTGTGGTTGGCCAAGCTTTAGCCGACCAATCAGTCCGGATGTGGCAACCTACAAGGAAGATAAGAGTTTCAATATGACTCGGACAGAGGTTCGGAGTCGAGTAGGAAATTCCCATCTAGGCCACGTCTTTACTGATGGACCTAAGGAAAAAGGTGGCCTTCGTTACTGCATCAATAGCTTGTCAATCAAATTCATCCCTAAAGCAGAGATGGTGGAAAAGGGCTACGGTTATTTGTTGGACTATGTCTGAGACTTTTTGCGACCTACTTTGATATAATGAATATAATAAGGGTAAGTAGGTGAAACACATGTATTCAATCATGATTGTAGAAGACGAAGAGCTAGTTCGGCAGGGACTTACTTCTCTAGTGAATTATGAACAGTTTGGGATGAAGGTCATTGACCAAGCGGAGAATGGGCGAATAGCTTGGGAAAAATTTCAAGCACAACCAGCTGATCTTCTATTGACTGATATCAATATGCCACAGATGAATGGCTTAGATTTGGCCCAACTGGTCCGAGAGAAAGCTCCTTCCTGCCATATCATCTTTCTAACAGGCTATGATGATTTTGAGTTTGCTCGGAAAGCCATTCGACTCGGAGCAGATGACTATATCCTCAAGCCCTTTTCAAAAGCAGATATTGAAGAGATGTTGGGGAAAGTCAAGAATAAGCTAGACGAGGAACGAAAGAAAGCCCAGGTTGAAACCTTGGTGGATCAGGGTCATTCGACAGAGTTGGAAGAGGCTATTCATTCCCGCTTAGCGGATTCCCAATTGACCCTCAAGGACTTGGCTTCTCAACTGGGTTTTAGTCCCTCTTATCTGAGTGTTCTAATCAAGAAAAAATTGGGTCTCCCTTTTCAAGAATACTTGATCCAAGAACGGATGAAAAAGGCCAAACTTTTACTATTGACGACGGATCTCAAGATTTATGAGATTGCAGATCAGGTTGGTTTTGAGGATATGAACTATTTTTCTCAACGCTTTAAACAAGTAGTCGGTGTAACCCCAAGACAATACAAAAAAGGAGAGCATGAATGAAACGATACCCTTTGCTGATTCAGCTGATTATCTATGTATTTGTCTTTATTCTCTTACTCTTGGGTTTGGTCGGTAGTCTATACTATCAAACTAGCTCAGCAACCATTGGCCAACTGACAGAGCGGACAACCCGCAATAGTATCGACCAGAGTAGTCAGTTTATCACCTCCTATCTGAAAAAATTGAAGCAGACCACCTCGGTCCTTAGTAAAGAAGAGACCGTTCGTCAGTTTGCTCAAGACAAGGAGGTGAGCCCAGAAGCCGTTCAAAGTCTGATGCAAACCATTATTGAGACAGACCCAGATCTGGTTTCGGCTGTCTTGGTGACTAAGGATGGACGCCTCGTTGCTACGGATTCTCAAATTAGCATGCAAACCTCATCGGATATGATGAACGAAAGATGGTATCAGGAAGCTATCAAGGAGAGGGCCATTCCAGTCTTGACGCCGGCCCGGAAGGAATCCTTGTCTTCAGAGAAGGACAAGTGGGTGATTTCTATCACCCAGGAAGTGGTGGATGCTTCTGGTCAAAATCTAGGAGTTTTGCGCCTAGATATTGGTTATCAAAGTCTAGAGGCTTATCTGGATCATCTCCAACTAGGCAAAAAAGGCTTTAGTTTCATCGTCAATCAGAAGCATGAATTTGTCTACCATCCTAAAAAGACAGTCTATTCTTCCAGTCGGGAAATGCAGGCCATGCAACCCTATATTGCTGTCAAGGATGGCTATGCCCAAAAGGGGCAGAACTTTGTCTACCAAATTGCTATACCAGAGAGCGATTGGACCTTAATTGGAGTGGCTTCTCTGGAAGGTCTCCAGCTGCTTCAGTCGCAAATGCTCTATTCCTTTATAGGTTTAGGAGTTCTCGTCCTCATCATGTGCTGGATGGGAATCTGGTTCATTCTGCGCTTGTGGATTAAACCCCTACAAGACTTACAGGCTGTTATTTTGAAAATAGGAGCTGGTGATTCCCACTTGCGGGCAACTACCAAGGGATCGCCCGAATTGGTAGATCTTGCTCAAGCCTTTAACCGTATGTTGGATCAAATTGAAAACCTTATGCAATTGGTTAAAGAAGAGGAACAAAACGCACGACGTTATGAACTGCGAGCTCTTTCAGCCCAAATCAATCCTCATTTCCTCTATAACACCTTGGATACCATTGTCTGGATGGCTGAGTTTAATGATGGTCAGCGCGTGGTTGACTTGACTAAGTCCCTAGCCAAATATTTCCGCCTTGCTCTCAATCAAGGACAGGAACAAATTAGGCTTCAGGACGAAATAGACCATGTGCGCCACTATCTCTTCATTCAGAAACAACGCTATGGAGATAAGTTGAATTATGAAATTTTTGAAGAGGGGACGTTGGGAGATTATCAGCTTCCAAAACTGGTTCTACAACCCTTAGTGGAAAATGCCATCTATCACGGCATCAAGGAGATGGATCGGCCGGGCATGATACGAGTCACTTCGGAAATCAGAGAAGAAGAAGTGGTTCTGACGATTTACGATAATGGACGAGGCTTTGCCTTGTCTGAGTCGACAGACCAAACCCTTCTTCGGCTAGGAGGTGTTGGCTTGAAAAATGTGGACCAACGATTGCATCTTCAATTTGGCGAAGCCTATCATATGGAGATTGATTCTAAGGCCAATAGCTATACGAAAATCACTCTTTATTTGCCCCTTCCGTCCGGCAATGAATATTCATAGAGACAAAGATTGCCTTCTTTGTTTTAGATTGAAGACGAAGTCATCTAAAAAACTTTCCGCCGTGAGAAAAGTGCCTGAAGCGCAATTGTTTCAGGCACACGGAATTATTGAGACCTTAGGCTCAATAATTAGTCATGGAACTTCTACGAAGTTCGCTGACGTCCGTACTCACCTAAGGAAAGTTTTTCAGAAGACTTTATCTTCCATCTGAGCAGGCTTTGAAAAAGCCTGCTTTTTATAATGTGATAGTAAGAAAAGGTAAATTAAATCGTCAGACTTTTTACAGATTTTCTCTTTTCCGTTGAAATTCTATCTAAAGATAGGGATTTATGATAAAATAAAGTGTTACAACTAAAGGTATGAATAAAGGAAGGCTATGCGCAAAGAAATATCCCCTGAATTATTTAATTACAATAAATATCCCGGACCGGAATTTCGTCTGGTTAGCAATCAAGTGCTAGCAGAACAATTGACATTTGAGCTGGTTGAGAATCAAAATGATGCCTTTGATACGACGGTCTTTGGCCAGCGTTTTTCAGAGGTTTTGACCAAATTTGATTATATTGTCGGTGATTGGAGCAATGAACAGTTGCGCCTACGAGGCTTCTATAAAGATGATCGCCCAGTCACAGATGCAGAGAAAATCAGCCGTCTGGAAGATTATTTATTAGAATACTGTAGCTATGGCTGTGCTTATTTTGTCCTAGAAAATGCAGAACCTCGTCGAGCATCCTTTGACAAGAAATCTTCTCCAAAACAACAGGAAGAGGGGAATCGTTCTGCTAAGCGTGGCGGTCGTCAAAATCGCCGGAATCGCTCTAAAAATCAGCCACGGGAACGTGAACAAGAGCAAAAACAAAAGACTTCTCAACCAAAGAAAAAGAACCGTCAGCGGTCTAGAAAAAAAGATGCAAAGGGTGAGCAAGAACGCCACTTTGTCATCCGTCAAAAGTAAAGAGAGAAAAGAGATAAGATGAAACCTTCAATTTATGGCTTGACTCGACACGAACTGATCGAGTGGGCAGAAGAAAATGGTGAAAAGAAATTCCGAGCGACCCAAATCTGGGAATGGCTCTATCGCAAACGCGTCCAGTCATTTGAAGAAATGACCAACCTATCGAAGGACTTGATTGAAACCTTGAACGACCAGTTCGTGATCAATCCATTGAAACAACGGATCGTGCAAGAATCGGCAGATGGGACTGTCAAATACCTCTTTGAATTGCCAGACGGTATGTTAATCGAGACGGTATTGATGCGTCAACACTATGGCTTGTCAGTCTGTGTCACCACTCAGGTAGGGTGCAACATCGGCTGTACCTTCTGTGCATCTGGTTTGATCAAGAAGCAACGCGACTTGAACAGCGGGGAAATCGTTGCCCAAATCATGTTGGTTCAAAAATACTTTGACGAACGTGAACAAGATGAACGTGTCAGCCATATCGTTGTGATGGGAATTGGTGAGCCGTTTGACAACTACAAGAATGTCTTAAGCTTTGTCCGTACGGTTAATGATGACAAGGGGCTGGCTATCGGTGCCCGTCACATTACCGTTTCAACGTCTGGCTTGGCTCATAAGATTCGTGACTTTGCCAATGAAGGGGTTCAGGTCAACTTGGCAGTATCCCTTCATGCTCCAAACAATGACTTGCGTTCTAGCATCATGAAAATCAACCGGGCTTTCCCGATTGAGAAATTGTTTGCGGCCATTGAGTACTATATCGAAACGACCAACCGTCGGGTGACCTTCGAGTATATCATGCTCAACGAAGTCAATGATGGTGTCGAGCAAGCCTTGGAATTGGCAGAACTCCTCAAAAAGATCAAGAAGCTATCTTATGTCAACTTGATCCCATACAACCCAGTTAGTGAGCATGACCAATATAGCCGGAGTCCAAGAGAGCGCGTGATGGCCTTCTATGACACCTTGAAGAAAAACGGAGTCAACTGCGTGGTTCGTCAAGAGCATGGTACGGATATCGATGCCGCTTGTGGACAATTGCGTTCTAATACGATGAAGAGAGACCGGGAGAAAGCCATTGTTGAAGAAGCTCAACCGTAACAACTGGCTGATAGAAGAAGGGCAATTAACAAAAAAAGGAAGACAACTGCTACTAGGTGGCAGTTTCTTCTATTTTGTCCTGCTCTGCCTCATGTGTTTTCTTCCCCAGCAGCCTGAACCAGGGATGGAAACACCTGGGATTCAACATTTTGGTCGTGTAGTCGTATTACTGATTCCCTTTAATTCTCTCATCAACCTAGGTCAAGTGACCAGTCTGCTCCAGCTGATCAAGGTGCTTGTACAGAATATAGCCAATATCTTTCTCTTGTTCCCTTTGTTTTTTCAACTATTGTGGCTCTGGCCTTGGCTAGGTACTCGGAAACGCGTCCTTTGCTTTAGTCTAGGGATGAGTGTGTGGATCGAGCTTAGTCAGATTGTGTTAGACCTCTTGTTTGATTTCAATCGGGTGTTTGAGATAGATGATTTGTGGACCAATACTCTGGGAGGCTACCTAGCCTATCTGTGTTTTAAATGGGTGCAAGCTTCTATGGGTAAGGACAATCTATCTTAGTTTGGACTAAAATCCGAACGATTGAATACGATTTCAAAATTTGGGTTGACAAAGTCAGAAGCGGGAGCTATAATAGCTTCAAGACATCAGAAAAGTAGAGGTTTTTCTCACTTCCAGGGAGCTTGTGGTGATTGCGAACAAGCAGTGGTCAATCTTGAAATGGGCTGATGCGTTTATGATGATGAATTTGAAACAATAAAAATTCGGTGAGCACACCTTATCGTGCACCCTGTTGTTAGACAGGTCAGAGATGTAGGAGAAAGAATGTCTCCCTACAATTGAGGTGGCACCGCGGTATCGAATCGTCCTCACACAGATTTTTCTGTGTGAGTTTTTTTGTATCTCAAAGGAATCCAGTGAGACTGCAGCTCAAAGGGCCAGCGAGAGAAAAAATCATAAACAAGATTGAAAATATAGAAAAGAGGACACAATCATGACAGAAACAAAAGGCTATTTCGGACAATTTGGTGGATCTTTCGTACCAGAACCTATTCAAAACTTGCTCGATCAATTAGAGGCAACCTTTGAACAGTATAAAAATGACCCAGAATTTATCGCAGAATACAAACATTATCTGAAAGATTATTCTGGACGGGAAACACCGCTCTACTTTGCGGAAAGTTTGACAGATCATTTAGGTGGGGCAAAAATTTATTTGAAGCGCGAAGACTTGAATCACCTAGGTTCGCACAAGTTAAATAACGTCTTGGGGCAAATCCTCTTAGCCAAACGCATGGGCAAAACGCGCGTGATTGCTGAAACAGGAGCTGGTCAACATGGTGTGGCTACAGCAGCTGCGGCAGCTAAGTTTGGTATGGCCTGTGATGTCTACATGGGAGCAGAAGACGTGGAGCGTCAACGTCTCAATGTCTTCCGCATGGAAATGATGGGGGCAACCGTTCATGCGATTGAAACAGGAACAAAAACCTTGAAAGACGCCGTAGATGCTGCGTTTGGAGCATGGATGGCAGATCTGGATGCCTTTTACGTTTTGGGTTCTGCTGTTGGTCCTCACCCTTACCCAACCATTGTGCATGAATTCCAAAAGGTGATCAGTGAAGAATCTAAACGTCAAATCTTGGAAAAAGAAGGTCGTTTGCCGGATTATGTCATTGCCTGTGTCGGTGGTGGATCCAATGCCATCGGTGCCTTCTCCCAATATGTAGGCGATGAGGAAGTCAAACTGGTCGGTGTTGAAGCGGCAGGCCATGGTTTGGATACAGACCAGCACGCAGCGACCATGACCAAGGGGACTGTAGGAGTTGTCGATGGCATGAAGACCTATGCTGTCTTTGGCGAAGATGGGAAAGTAGCACCAGTGTACTCAATCTCTGCTGGTTTGGACTATCCAGGGGTTGGTCCAGAGCATGCCTTCTTTAAAGACTCTGGTCGTGTCGAATATGTAGCTGCGACAGATGATGAAGCAGTTCAAGCGCTTCTTCTTCTCAGTAAGACAGAAGGGATCCTCCCAGCTATCGAAAGCTCACACGCGATTGCAGAAGCTGTCAAACGTGCTCCACAATTGGATAAAGACAAGATCATCATCATCAATGTTTCTGGACGTGGGGACAAGGACGTAGCTGCTATTGCAGATTATCTAGAAGCGAAAGCTACAAACTAAACAATCTTATCTGCTAAAAATTGTAAAAAAGAGTAAAGCATGATAACTCAGAAAAAGACAGGGAACGAAAGGAATCCGGTCTTTTTCTTTTTTAAAGAGAAAGACCAGGAGACCAATGAGGGAAGCCCCTTGCATGACTAAGAGGACTTGGGTAGCTGAGAGGGTCAAAGAAAAAGTAGCCAGTAAGAGAAAGTCCCCTGCTCCAATGCCAATGGAGTAAAGACAAGATAGAATTCCTAAGAAGAGAAAGACTCCCATTAAGAGGGTAGGGCCGGTGAAAAGTAGGCAAAGAGTGTGGAGTATTAGCCAGAGAAGGAGAGGGTACTCCATGGAGCGCAAATCATAGATAGCCAAAACACAACTGCCAAGCAGAAGCAGGAGATGAGGGATGGGAAGAAGCCCCTGATAGCATAGCAAAAAAAGGAGGCCAGACCAGGCTTCAAAGAGGGCATACCAATAAGGAAGAGGACTCTGGCAGTAGCGACAACGGAATCGAAAAAGTACTTGTGAGAGAATGGGAATCAGGTCCAGAGGTCTTAAGGTCTGTTGGCAACGATCGCAGTGGCTTCTCGGACAGATGATGGAGCTTTCTGGAAAGCGGTCAATGACGAGCCCTAAAAAGGAGGCGATGCAGGCACCGACTGTAAAAAAATAAAAGTTAATCATACTTATATAATTCGTAAAAAAGATGACTAATAACGATTAGAACTGAAACAATTTTCTAACTTTTCTTATTTAAGCATTTTCTCTTGCATTTCTTAATTAGAAGGATTATAATATAACTAAATTAGAATAATTCTAAAAAAGGAGAATTTAGTTATGACAACAATTAAAAAAGAAGCAGCAAAAGACGTAGCAACATTTGCAACAATCAGCGAAGTAAGCAAGAGTTTAACTGATACAAAAGCGGTTCTCAACCAAGTGGTGGCAGATCTTTATGTCGCTCATATTGCCTTGCACCAAGTGCACTGGTATATGCGTGGCCGTGGTTTCCTCGTATGGCATCCAAAAATGGATGAGTATATGGAAAGCTTGGATGCGACTCTTGATGAAGTGAGTGAACGCTTGATTACCTTGGGGGGCGCTCCATACGCTAGCATGGTTGAGTTCTTGGAACACAGCAACATCCAAGAAGAAAAAGGTTCATTCGAACGCTCTATGGAAGAAAATTTGGGACGTGTTCTTTCTATCTTCCGCTACTTGGTAAGTCTTTATCAAAAAGCCTTGGATATCACAGATGCTGAAGGAGATGACGTGACCAACGATATCTTTGTTGGTGCAAAAGCTGAATTGGAAAAACATATCTGGATGATTGCCGCTGAATTAGGTCAAGCACCAGGTTTGTAATCTGAAAATAAACAAACGAGCCTTCCTTGCTTGGGAGGCTCATTTTTGTTTGGATGAGATTTTTCCTGTAAATAAAATAGGGGCCATCTTGAAAATACTTGAAAGATTTGATAGAATAAGCACATGAAAACCCTGTACGATGTTCAACAATTTCTGAAAAAATTTGGAATCATCATTTATGTCGGAAAACGACTTTACGACATCGAATTGATGAAGATTGAATTAAAAAGGATCTATGACGCTGGGCTGATGGAAAAATTGGATTATCTAGAAGCGGAAGCCGTCTTACGTAGAGAACACGCACAGGAATTACGCTATTTAGAAGAGGAAAAAGAAAAGTGAATGTAACAAATGTTTTAGTATGGTTGATTGTTTTAGGGATGTTTGGCTGGATGGGCTACAATTACTTCCGTATCCGTCGTGCTGCAAAAATTGTGGACAATGCAGAGTTTGAAGAATTGATCCGCAAAGGCCAATTAGTGGACTTGCGTGATCCGAATGAATTCCACGCTAAGCATATTTTGGGAGCTCGGAATATTCCTTCCAACCAGTTAAAAGTGAGTCTGGCAGCTCTTCGCAAAGATAAACCAGTCTTGCTCTATGAGAACAGTCGTGGTTCCCGTGTGACCAATGCGGCCCTCTTCTTGAAAAAACAGGGCTATAAAGATATCTATATCTTGTCCTATGGTTTGGATTCATGGGATGGAAAAGTAAAAACGAACTAAGATCAAAACTCCAGAAGTATAAGCTTCTGGAGTTTTTTAGCGGGTTTCTTCTAAAAAAGAGCGAATCGCATCACATTCAACTGATGTGAGGGGGCGATACTGCCCCTTTTTCAGCTCATCCTCTAAAGTAAAAGGCCCAAAGCGAACTCGTTTTAAAGTAGTGACTTTGACCCCAATGGATAAAAACATCTTTTTCACCTGATGAAATTTCCCTTCAGACAGGGTGACTAGGGCCTGACTTTCGGTAAGGCTGGAGTTAAGGATTTTTAGTTTGGCCGGCTTACACCTGGTCCCGTCTAAGAAGGTGATTCCTTCTTGAAATTCCTCTATATGAGCGGGTTCAAGAGGGCCGTTGACTGTTACCGCGTATTCTTTTTCAATATGGTATTGGGGATGAAGGAGTTGGAAACCTAGAGGTCCATTATCTGTGAGTAGGAGGAGGCCGGTCGTATCCCGATCCAGTCGACCGATAGGATAGGTCTTGGGGGTCCGGTCTTCTGCTCGGAGGAGATCCAACACTGTAGGATGTTGGGCATCCTTGGTAGCCGTCACTAGTCCTTGAGGTTTATGAAGAAGAAAATAGTGATGGGAACAGTCGGTAAGGATCCGATCCTTCCAGCGAACTTCTTGGAGACCTGTATCTACATTTTGGGATAATTTTGTTGCAGCAAGTCCGTCGACTAGGATCTGCTTTTTGGCTAGGCTCTGTTTGATTTCTTTGCGAGGAATTTGGTAGTGGGCCAGTAATTGATCTAATCTCATAAAAGACAGGATAGCATGAAATGGAGAGAAGCACAAGTATTCGGAAAAATGATGAAGAAAAGGGATAAAGAGGTGAAAGATTTTCATGAATAGAGTGGTTAGGAGTGGGAATGAGAAAGCAGGTTTTCGAAAGAAAGCATGAAAACATTTACACTTACTTGAGTTAAGTCATTTGCTTAAAATTGTGGTATAATCGTTCAGTTAGAAAATAAATTTTTGAATACAATAGAGGAAATCATGACAAAATTAAGAGAAGATATCCGTAATATCGCGATTATCGCCCACGTCGACCACGGGAAAACAACCCTTGTTGACGAATTGTTAAAACAATCTGAAACTCTTGACGCACGTACAGAGTTGGCAGAGCGTGCAATGGACTCAAACGATATTGAGAAAGAGCGTGGAATCACCATCCTTGCGAAAAATACAGCCGTTGCCTACAATGGAACTCGTATCAACATCATGGACACACCAGGGCACGCGGACTTCGGTGGAGAAGTTGAACGTATCATGAAAATGGTTGACGGTGTTGTTTTGGTCGTAGATGCTTACGAAGGAACCATGCCACAGACTCGTTTCGTATTGAAAAAAGCCTTGGAACAAGACCTTGTGCCGATCGTTGTAGTTAACAAAATCGATAAGCCATCTGCTCGTCCAGCAGAAGTAGTAGACGAAGTCTTGGAACTCTTCATCGAGCTTGGTGCGGATGATGACCAACTTGACTTCCCAGTTGTTTATGCGTCAGCAATCAACGGAACATCTTCATTGTCAGATGATCCAGCAGACCAAGAAAAGACTATGGCGCCAATCTTTGACACCATTATTGACCACATTCCAGCTCCAGTTGATAACTCAGATGAGCCCCTTCAATTCCAAGTGTCACTCTTGGACTACAATGACTTCGTTGGTCGTATCGGTATCGGACGTGTCTTCCGTGGTACTGTTAAGGTTGGAGACCAAGTTACTCTTTCTAAATTGGATGGTACAACCAAGAACTTCCGTGTTACAAAACTCTTTGGTTTCTTTGGTTTGGAACGTCGTGAAATCCAAGAAGCTAAGGCCGGTGACTTAATTGCCGTATCAGGTATGGAAGACATCTTCGTTGGGGAAACAATCACTCCAACAGATGCAGTTGAAGCTCTTCCAGTTCTTCACATCGACGAACCTACTCTTCAAATGACCTTCTTGGTCAACAACTCACCATTTGCTGGTCGTGAAGGGAAATGGGTGACTTCTCGTAAGGTTGAAGAACGTCTGCAAGCTGAGTTGCAAACAGACGTGTCTCTTCGTGTAGACCCAACAGACTCACCAGATAAATGGACAGTTTCAGGACGTGGGGAATTGCACTTGTCAATTCTTATTGAAACGATGCGTCGTGAAGGTTATGAGCTTCAAGTATCTCGTCCAGAAGTTATCGTTAAAGAAATTGACGGTGTGAAGTGCGAGCCATTTGAGCGCGTGCAAATCGATACTCCAGAAGAATACC
>NZ_CAJPOU010000028.1 GCF_905372335.1 Streptococcus sp. A12 | reverse complement strand
GATCATCATCAATATGTGCTCCATTGCTTCTAGCCTAGCAGGAGGTGGCGGTCACTCTTATACCTCCTCTAAGCATGCCCTAGCGGGATTTACCAAGCAGTTGGCCCTGGATTATGCAGAAGCTGGGATTCAAGTCTTTGGCATTGCACCGGGGGCTGTCAAAACAGGTATGACCGCAGCGGACTTTGAACCAGGTGGCTTAGCGGACTGGGTAGCCAGTGAGACGCCCATCAAGCGCTGGATTGAGCCAGAGGAAGTGGCAGAAGTCAGCCTCTTTTTGGCCAGCGGAAAGGCGACAGCTATGCAAGGACAGATCCTCACGATTGATGGTGGTTGGAGTTTGAAGTAGGAGGATTTGATGGAAGTCAAACATCACTTTGGCGTCTATGGCATTTGCATTGAAAATGAGAAATTGCTTTGCATTGAAAAAACGAGAGGACCTTATCAACATCGTTTTGATCTACCGGGTGGTAGTCAGGAAGCAGGTGAAGGGTTGACTGAAACCCTCAAGAGAGAAGTTCTGGAAGAGACAGGCTATACGATTAGCAGATACGCTAATCCTAGGATGTATGACGTGCTGGTTCAAGAAGAGGGCAAAGATTTTGCAGTACACCATATCATGGCCTTTTATGACGTGGTACTTGATTTCGAACGCTCTCAACAATCCCTTCCTCAGGAGGTTCTTGATGGAAGCAATGATTCAACAAAGGCAATTTGGCTTCCTCTTGAGCAGATGACCGAGGAAAATGCCTCGCCCTTAGTATTGAAGGTAAAGACAGAGTTACGAGGATTCCCAGAATTGGACATGACAAGCTATAGAAATTGGAAGGTGAAAGAAAAGAAGGAGAACAAATGACACCGCAAGAAATGTGGAATGCCTACAAGCAAATCAACCCCTCTATCGGAGATGAGATAGACGCCTGGGCCTTTGGAGTGGACCCAGACCTTTTAGCGGATCTGGTGTTTACAGGCGAAAAAACAGCAACTGCCTCAGCTTACGATCTTTACGCAGTAGAGGACGAACCCCTTCCATAAGAAGGGACTTTCGATGTCATTTTAGACAGTCAAAACCAGGCCGTCTGCATTGTCGAAGTTACAAAAGTTTCTGTTCAACCTTTTCATCAAGTGTCAGCCGACCATGCCTACAAGGAAGGCGAAGGAGACAAATCCTTAGCTTATTGGCGTCAGGTTCATGAAGACTTTTTCAAAGACTGCCTAGGAGAAGCAGGTTTGATTTTTACACCTGACAGCAAGGTGGTTTTAGAAGAATTTCGCAAGGTTTATCCATTATAGATACGCTCTCCATTTAGAAAATCAGAAAAAAGAATAACTGTTTTTATACAAAATAGGCCTAGTAATTGTGACAAGCTAAAAATACTGCCCAGTTCTTAGAACTATTAAAAGATTTTTTGAGACTTTCCGCTGTGAGAAAAGCGCTTGAAACCTAAAGTTTCAAGCGCTCGGGAGTTTTGAAACTTTAGGTTCAAAACTAAATCATGGAACTTCGAAGAAGTTCGCTGATGTCCGTACTCACCTAAGGAAAGTCTCAACGAAGATATGATCATAATCTGACTCTCCTTATAGGAGAGTTTTTTGATCTACGTCAATTTTTCAAATCGGCCAAAAAATGGTATAATGTAAGCGATATTGTACAGAAAAGAGAATGTATATGCCAAATTATGCCATTATTTTAGCAGCGGGTAAGGGAACTCGCATGAAGTCAGATTTGCCTAAGGTTCTTCATAAGGTTGCAGGGATCTCTATGTTGGAACATGTTTTCCGTAGTGTTGGAGCCATCTCACCTGAAAAGACGGTAACGGTTGTGGGCCACAAGGCGGAATTGGTGGAGCAAGTATTAGCTGGACAAACAGACTTTGTTAAGCAAACGGAGCAGTTAGGAACTGGTCATGCGGTTATGATGGCGGAGCCAGTCTTGGAAGCTCTTGAAGGCCACACCCTTGTCATTGCAGGAGACACTCCTTTGATTACGGGTGACAGCCTCAAACACTTGATCGATTTTCATATCAACCACAAAAATGTGGCAACGATTTTAACAGCCGAAGCAGCGAATCCATTTGGTTATGGCCGGATTATCCGTAATGACAATGCGGAAGTGCTTCGCATCGTCGAGCAAAAAGATGCGACAGATTTTGAAAAGCAAATCAAAGAAATCAATACAGGGACTTATGTTTTTGACAATACCCGCCTCTTTGAAGCCTTAAAGAATATCAACACCAACAATGCCCAAGGTGAATACTATATCACAGATGTGATTGGGATTTTCCGAGAAGCAGGAGAGAAAGTTGGAGCCTATACGCTCAAAGATTTTGATGAAAGTCTTGGGGTTAACGACCGCGTGGCCCTTGCGACAGCAGAAGGCATCATGCGTCGTCGCATTAACCAAGCCCACATGGTTAATGGAGTGAGCTTTGTTAACCCTGATGCGACCTATATCGATATCGATGTCGAAATCGCTCCTGAGGTACAAATCGAAGCCAATGTTACCCTAAAAGGGCACACAAAAATTGGGGCTGAGACAGTCTTAACCAATGGAACCTATATCGTGGACAGTGAGGTTGGTGCAGGTGCTGTTATTACCAACTCTATGATTGAAGAAAGCACCGTAGCCGATGGTGTGACAGTAGGGCCATACGCCCATATTCGTCCAGGATCTAGCCTTGCAAAAGATGTCCATATCGGAAACTTTGTCGAAGTCAAAGGTTCGTCTATTGGCGAAAATACCAAAGCCGGTCATTTGACCTATATTGGTAACTGCCAAGTCGGCAGCAACGTTAACTTTGGTGCGGGGACTATCACCGTCAACTATGATGGAAAGAATAAATACAAGACCCTTATTGGCAACAATGTCTTTGTTGGCTCAAATTCGACCATCATTGCACCAATTGAATTAGGCGACAATTCCTTAGTCGGTGCTGGCTCAACCATTACCAAGGATGTACCAGCTGATGCGATTGCGATTGGTCGTGGCCGTCAAGTCAATAAGGATGAGTACGCGACTCGCCTTCCTCACCATCCTAAAAATAAATAGGAGATTTTCATGCAATTTGAAGAAAAAACCATTGAACGCAAGGAGATTTACCAAGGACCGATTTTCCAAGTAGTTACAGATCAAGTGGAACTACCCGATGGAAAAGGTCAAGCGCAGCGTGATTTGATTTTTCATAATGGAGCAGTAGCGGTTTTACCGATCACAGATGAGGGCAAGACCATCTTGGTCAAGCAGTACCGCAAGGCGATCGAGAGGACTTCTGTAGAGATCCCAGCAGGCAAGTTGGAAAAGGGTGAAAATGCGGATCCCCAAGCAGCTGCTCTGCGTGAATTGGAAGAAGAAATTGGTTACAAAGCGGATCTAGAGTTGTTGTATGATTTTTATTCTGCCATTGGATTTTGTAACGAGCGGATCAAACTCTATCTTGCGACCAATTTGAAAAAAGTGGAGAATCCTCGCCCTCAAGATGCAGATGAGACCCTGGAGCTCTTTGAGGTGACTTTAGCAGAAGCTGAGGAGCTGATACAAACGGGTGATATCTGCGATGCAAAAACTATTATGGCAATTCAATACTGGAAACACCTACAAAACAATTAAAGAATAGAGGAGAAACCGATGGGCAAACCTTTATTAACAGATGAAATGATTGAGCGGGCAAACCGGGGAGAAGCAATCTCTGGTCCCCCGCTCTTTGATGAGGAAGAAACAAAAATTCTCCCGACAGGGAACAGAGGCTTTGGTTATGAACGGCCGGTGACCTCAAGGGAAGGAGATGGTGGACGAGGAGCCTCCTATCCTCAGGAGACCATTCCAATCAGAGTCCAACCTACAGTGACCAAGAGCCGTCGGATTGAAAACCAAAAGGATGAGGTTTTTCAATCAAAATTAAATAAGATTTTATTTTGGGTCATCCTGCTCCTCATCTTGTTAATTCTTGCAATCTGGCGCTTATAAGGAGCGTCTACCAAAGGAGTGACGATTATGAAAATTGGAATCATTGCGGCCATGCCACAAGAGTTAAAAATCTTAGTGGAAGCTTTGCAGAACGGAGAGAAACACCTTCGCCTAGGAAAAGTCTACTATACAGGATCGATTGGCCGCCATGAAGTGGTCTTGGTGGAAAGTGGTATCGGCAAGGTCATGTCAGCCATGAGTGTGGCAGTCTTGGCCAACGATTTTAAGGTGGAAGCCATTATCAACACGGGCTCTGCAGGTGCCGTAGCACCAGGGATGGCTGTTGGAGATATCGTCCTAGCAGACAAATTGGCTTATCATGATGTGGATGTGGCAGCCTTTGGCTATAAGTATGGTCAAATGGCAGGGCAACCTCTTTACTTTGAATCCAGCCGCTATTTTGTTTCAGAGATGAAAAAAGTTCTAGCTGAGGAACAAACACCAACTCATGTTGGCCTGATTGCGACTGGGGATAGCTTTATTGCGAGCGAAGAAAAAGTTACTGCGATTCGGGAGCATTTCCCAGAAGTCTTGGCAGTTGAGATGGAAGGAGCAGCCATTGCCCAAGCGGCTCATGCAGCTGGCCGTCCTTTCATGGTCATTCGGGCTATGAGTGACACGGCAGACCACGCAGCTAATGTCTCTTTTGATGAATTTATCGTAGAGGCTGGCGAGCGCTCAGCTCAAACCTTGATTACTTTCTTGAAGAGATTGGTGTAAAACAAACAATAGAGTTAAGGCGCCTCTAATATAAATAGGAAGTGGGACAGAATGAATATCATTTAAATTTCATTCTGTCCTACTTCCTTTTCTGAAGCCGATTCCTTCAGAAATAGACGGACTTCATGCTATAATAAAGTCTAGTAATACAAAGGAGACGTTATGGTTTTATCAAAAAAACGGGCACGACATGTGATTGAAGAAATTATCGCCCTCTTTCCAGATGCCAAGCCAAGTTTGGATTTTCGCAACCATTTTGAATTATTAGTAGCGGTGATGCTCTCTGCTCAAACAACGGATGCCGCGGTTAATAAGGCAACTCCTGCCTTGTTTGAAGCCTTCCCAACCCCTCAGGACATGGCGGTCGCCAGTGAAGCCGACATTGCCAAGCATATTTCCAAATTAGGCCTCTATCGCAATAAGGCTAAATTTCTCAAAAAATGTGCCCAACAATTGTTGGATAACTTTGATGGCCAAGTCCCACAGACGCGTGAAGAATTAGAGAGTCTAGCTGGAGTGGGACGCAAGACAGCCAATGTGGTCATGAGTGTAGGATTTGGCATTCCTGCCTTTGCCGTTGATACCCATGTGGAGCGCATCTGCAAGCATCATGACATTGTCAAGAAGTCAGCAACACCATTAGAAGTGGAAAAACGAGTCATGGATGTTCTTCCCCCTGAGCGCTGGCTCCCAGCTCATCAGGCCATGATCTATTTTGGACGGGCTATCTGCCATCCTAAAAATCCCGAGTGCGATCACTATCCGCAACTCTATAACTTTAAAGACATTTAAAAAGCGAGGTCTAATGACTTCGCTTTTATTTGATAGGGAAGAAAGTAAGTAAGAGCCAAGAAATCAGTAGAGTAATAGCGCCAATTCCAAGGCAAAATAGAAGAGGAAGGAGGATACTTTGGTAGGGAGCTTTGCCCCTTTCTTCCGCTTCTTCAATGTCGCTTAGACTGCGTCCTTGTTCATAGGCGACAATCTGGCGATAAGTACGAAGATTATGCTTTTTCTTGAATTTCTCAATGCGTAGGGCGTAGAATAAAGCGACAGCAAGAATCAAGCAACTAATCACGATGCCGTATCCATCCAAATAAAGAATGAAGGGAGTGCTGATGATAGGACTGCCAATTAGTAAAATGGTAAAAACTACTCCATCTTTTTGATAGCGCATAAATTCTTGGTCGTGAATAATTTGTTTCATGGTTTCCAAATCTCCTTTGACTAGTTTGTCCAATGACACTTCAAAGACCTTGCTTAGTAAAAGCAGGTTTTGAATATCCGGGTAGGTTGCGCCTCGTTCCCAGTTGGAAATCGATTGACGGCTGACAAAGATGATTTCAGCTAATTCGTCTTGAGATAAGTTTTTCTCTTTACGATAGTGCTGGATTTGTTTTCCGACTTGCATAAGATTTCCTCGCTTTCTGATTTCATTCTACCTAATTATACAAAAAATGGCTATCAAAGTTCTTTGACATGTTGATTTCATAGGCTTTGGCAACTGTTTTTGACCGTGGATTTGCAAGCCTGTCAATGGATAATTAGCTAGCGAAAAAGAGGCCAAGAGCCTCCTTTTTCTTATTCGCTAAATCTTAAGAAATAACCATCTGGATCCAAAATCGCAAATTCCTGGGGATAGATAAAGCTATCTCCGACTCGAAATTTTCTTTGTATCAGCGGACGATGGATGGGGTAGTTAGCTTCCAACAGTTTTTGGTGGAGTTGTGGGACATCCTTGATACCAAAGGAGATATTGATGCCGCGACCGAAAGGATAGGTCAGTTGGGATAATTCTTCTGCGTTGCCTTCTTCTAGCATAAGTTGGCAGTCTTCAAGCGAGAGGAAGAGAAATTTCTCCTCTGGTCGCTCGTATTGGACAGAGAATCCCAATAAGTCGCAGTAGAAGTGACGCGAGTTCTCGATATTCGATACGACAAATTCAGGGATGACAGCTTGATAGTCCATTGTTTTCTCCTTATAGATCAATCTCCATGACAATTGGTGTATGGTCTTGACGGGCACCAGAGTCAATCATAGCTGATCTAGTTACCTTGTTCGCAATGCGGTTAGAAGTGAGCCAGTAGTCAATTCTCCAGCCCGTGTTGTTGATTTTAGATGTCTTGCTACGTTGTGCCCACCAAGTATATTGATCTGGAAGGTCCCCATGCAAGTGGCGGAAGGTATCAGTGAACCCTTTGGCTAGCAAGTTAGTAAAGCCAGCACGCTCTTCATCGGTAAAGCCTGGGGAACGACGGTTGCTGGCTGGATTGGCCAAGTCGATTTCCTTGTGGGCTACGTTGTAGTCTCCTGTTGCCAG
Source organism: Streptococcus sp. A12 (assembly GCF_905372335.1). Classification (GTDB taxonomy): domain Bacteria; phylum Bacillota; class Bacilli; order Lactobacillales; family Streptococcaceae; genus Streptococcus. The sequence goes on along the minus strand of NZ_CAJPOU010000028.1, from coordinate 15,365 downwards.
AACAGGCTTTTGCTGGTCTAGTTCTGCCAAGTAGTCTGCATATTTGGCATCCCAAATTTGGCGTTCTTCCAAGCGTTTGAGCCCATCTCCAGCATTCGGAGTATAGACCTGGGTCACAAAGAAGTCATCAAATTCTAGGGTAATAATTCGACCTTCGACGTCCATGGTAGAAGGAGCACCGATTTCTGGGAAGGTTACCCTTGGTGTCAATTCTTTTTTATAGAGGAACATGGTTCCTGCATATCCTTTGCGGGCTGGTTCTATAGAGGACCGCCAAGTATTTTCATATCCAGGGAAAAGTTCTGCTAAGACCTCTAAGTGTTTTTTTGTTGGTCCTTTGGCAGATAATTTTGTTTCCTGAATGGCAATGATATCCGCATCTTCTGCAACCAAGGTTAGGAGGACGTCTTGTGAGAGCTTTGCGCGTGCAGAGTCACTCGTCAAGGCGGCATTCAGTGAGTCAATATTCCATGAGATCAGTTTCATATCGTTTCCTTTACTAACTTTTTCGATGTTTCTATTATACCAAAAAATCTCCTATCACTTGTCTCCTGTGATTTAAGGAAAGAGCTATTTTGCAGTCAAGAGCTATGCCTCCCGCATATGCATAAAAGAATGCTTACCGAGGAGTTCAGAATGACGATTATTTTATCTGGTCTAGCGACTCGTGTCTGGATGAAATGTGCTATAATGGAAGTTGAGTTTAAAATAGAAATATTCCTCAGATTTCCTTTAAAGTTATCCTATTTTTCCATGGATTGTTAGGGACTGGGGCTGAGAATCACAGTGAAAGGAGAGGTATGGCGCAAAAATCTAAACGTTCAAAAAAAGCGAATGCTAAGGTGAGAAAATTTGATAATCGGTGGATTACTAGACGACTTTATTTGTTATTCAGTATAGTCTGTACCCTCTTTTTGATTTTAATTGCTCGACTAGGGTATATGCAGATTACTCATCAAGGCTTTTATACACAAAAATTGGCAAAAGCTACCATAAAACACTTAACAAGAGGGAGTCTCCGGGGACAGATTTATGATGCTTCTGGTCACCCTCTGGTAGAAAATGTTGACAAGAAGGTCTTGTCTTTTACCCGAAGCAATAAGTTTACCGCAGAAGAGATGCGTCAGACAGCACAGCTTCTTCTGAATTACGTAAGCGTATCAAATCCCCAAGTCAGCAAGCGTCAAGAGATCGACTATTATCTCGCAAATTCGGAAGTCTATAAAGAAGTAGTGGATAAGTTACCCAAGGAGGAGCGTATCGACACGGACGGCAACCCACTTCCAGAAGCAACTATCTATCAGCATGCTGTTGATAGTATTGAGACTGAAAAATTAGGCTATACAGAAGAAGAAAAGAATGCCATCTATCTCTTTAGCCAAATGAATGCCGTTGAAAACTTTGCCAGTGCTACGATTGTGACCGATCCGATGTCCGAAGAGCAGGTAACGACGGTCAAAGATCATTTAAAAGAATTTCCAGGATTTGAAGTGATCACGAGTTGGGATCGAAAAGTGGTTGATGGCCCCTTGGCTTCTATTGTCGGTAGTGTGTCGACAGAGCAAGCCGGTCTTCCAGCTGAAGAAGTGGATGATTATTTGGAAAAAGGCTATGCCTTAAATGATCGCGTCGGAACTTCTTATTTAGAAAAACAATATGAGTCTGTCCTCCAAGGAGAACGGGTTGAAAAAGAAATCCATTTGGACAAGAATGGCAATGTCGAAAAGATCGAAACCCTCTCCAAAGGAAGCAAAGGGAATAATATCAAGCTTTCCATTGATTTGGATTTCCAAAGAGGAGTGGAAGACATCTTGAAGAAGTCCTTCCAGGCAGAATTGGCCGCTGGCAATGCCACCTACTCAGAAGGTGTCTATGCTGTTGCCTTAGATCCAAAAACGGGTAAAATCCTTGCAATGGCAGGGATGAAACATGAAGCTGGTTCGCAAGATTTGACCCCTGACGCTTTAGGGACAGTGACCAATGTCTTTGTTCCAGGATCGGTTGTGAAAGCAGCGACTTTGACAGCAGGATGGGAAAATGGGGTGATTTCTGGGAATCAAGTCCTATTGGATCAACCAATCTCCTTTTCTGGTTCAGCTCCTATCACTTCTTGGTTCACCCAGTTTGGAAGCCAAGAAATCAATGCGGTCCAAGCGTTGGAATATTCTTCCAACACCTATATGGTGCAGATTGCCCTTGATTTGATGGGCCAACCCTATCAGCCAAACATGAGCTTGAAGACAGACCAATTGGATCCAGCTATGAACAAATTGCGTTCGACCTTTGCCTCTTATGGTCTGGGAACAGAGACGGGAATTGACCTTCCGAATGAATCTACGGGCTATGTTCCTAAAGAGTTCACGATTGGTAATTACCTAACAGACGCCTTTGGTCAGTTTGATAACTATACCCCTATGCAGTTGGCTCAATATGTTGCAACCATTGCCAATGATGGGAAACGCGTGGCACCACACCTGGTCCAAGGAATTTATGAGAATGATGCCAAGGGAGGTTTGGGTCCTCTGAAAGAAGAGATTGCAACAAAAGAACTCAACCAAGTGGCTCTGACACCCGAAAATCTAGCTATCATTAAACAAGGTTTTTATCAGGTGGTATACGGAACCAGTGGTTTAACAACTGGTAAAACTATCGGAGAAGGAGCTGCCGTTCCAATCAGTGCGAAGACCGGGACTGCAGAAACATTTGTAAATGGTGGGACCCCTGCTGTAAATACTAATGTCATCGCCTATGCCCCATCTGAAAATCCTAAGATTGCGGTGGCAGTCGTCTTCCCTCACAATACCAATCTCCAAGCGACTGTTAGTCACAGTATTACCAGAGAGATTATCAATCTCTACCAGCAAAAACATCCTATGAATTAGAAAGGAAGCTATGCTCTATCCAACACCTATCGCAAAATTAATTGAAAGTTATTCGAAGCTCCCTGGTATTGGGATCAAAACAGCAACTCGTCTGGCCTTTTATACCATCGGAATGAGTGATGACGATGTCAATGAGTTTGCCAAGAATCTCTTGTCAGCAAAGCGGGAATTAAGCTATTGTTCCATCTGTGGGAACCTAACAGATGAAGAAGAGTGTGCCATTTGTCGAGACGAGACTCGCGATCCATCGACCATCTTAGTGGTAGAAGATAGTCGAGATGTGTCGGCCATGGAGAATATTCAGGAGTACCACGGTCGCTACCATGTCCTTCATGGCTTGATTTCGCCTATGAATGGGGTCGGACCAGATGATATTAACCTCAAGTCCTTGATTACACGATTAATGGATCATGAGGTCCAAGAAGTGATTGTGGCGACCAATGCAACCGCGGATGGGGAAGCAACTTCTATGTATATCTCTCGCGTCCTCAAACCAGCTGGCATCAAAGTGACTCGCCTAGCACGTGGATTAGCTGTCGGAGCCGATATCGAATATGCGGACGAAGTGACCCTTCTTCGAGCTATTGAAAATCGAACCGAGTTATAAGCGGTTACAGAAACTGGAGGAACCCCTCCGGTTTTTTGTTTTTTAGGTGTTCTCTCTCGTTTTCTTTCTTTTTAAAGTGTGGTATACTAGAGGGACGAACTCGTATGTGAGGAGTGCTTCTGACAAGTCAATCAGGAAGCACAAAATTAAAAAAAGGATTAGGACCAAACAATGGCAAAAGAAAAAATTGTACTTCTTTATGGTGGCCGTAGCGCAGAGCGCGAAGTGTCTGTACTTTCAGCTGAAAGCGTCATGCGGGCGATTAATTATGACAAGTATTCTGTTGAGACCTATTTCATTACTCAGACGGGAGACTTCATCAAGACCCAAACCTTTGAAGAGAAGCCTGCTGAAACAGAACGCTTGATGACCAACGAGACCATTGATTGGGAAGCTAAAGTATCTCCGAGCAGTATCTACCAAGAAGGGGCGGTTGTCTTTCCAGTCCTTCACGGACCAATGGGAGAAGATGGATCGGTTCAAGGTTTCCTAGAAGTCTTGAAACTTCCATATGTGGGATGTGATATCCTTTCTTCTAGTGTGGCGATGGACAAGATTACCACGAAACGGGTCCTAGAATCTGCAGGGATTCCACAAGTTCCTTATGTGGCAGTCCTTGAAGGAGATGACCTAGAAGCTAAGATTGCCTTAATCGAAACAGAATTGACCTATCCGGTCTTTACCAAGCCTTCGAATATGGGCTCTAGTGTCGGGATTTCAAAAGCAGAGAACCAGGCAGAACTTCGTCAATTTTTGGAATTGGCCTTTAAATACGATAGCCGTGTTCTGGTTGAGCAAGGTGTCGTAGCGCGCGAAATCGAAGTGGGATTGTTGGGTAACTACGATGTCAAAAGCACCCTCCCTGGTGAGGTGGTCAAAGATGTAGCCTTCTACGACTACGAAGCCAAATACATCGATAATAAGATTACGATGGCGATTCCGGCTGAAATTCCTGCAGAAGTTGCTGCGACCATGTGTCAGAATGCCGAATTGGCCTTCCGTGCCATTGGTGGGAAAGGTCTCTCCCGTTGTGATTTCTTCTACACAGAGGATGGGGGCATCTACTTGAATGAGCTCAATACCATGCCTGGCTTTACCCAATGGTCTATGTATCCCTTGTTGTGGGACAACATGGGCTTGTCCTATCCTGATTTGATTGAGCGTTTGGTTGAGTTGGCAAAAGCAACTTTCGAAAAACGCGAAGCACACTTACTGTAAGAATCTGTTCCTAGCGGGAGTGGGAGATGAAGTCAACTCATAGAGGAGTCGCTTTTCTTCCTGCTCCCACTTTTTAGAGGAGAATACTATGAATCTAACCTTGCACGAAGTAGCAGGTGTCCTGGCTGCTCGCAATGATATCAGTCAATTTGAAGATGTAGCCCTTTCCAAGCCTGAATTTGATAGCCGTTTGATTGGGCCTGGAGACCTTTTTGTCCCTCTTAAGGGGGCGCGTGATGGGCATGATTTCATCGAGACGGCCTTTGAAAATGGGGCTGTAGCGACCTTGGCTGAAAAAGAAGTAGAAGGACATCCGTATTTATTGGTAGATGATGTTCTAGCAGCCTTTCAAAAATTAGCCCAATATGTGTTGGAGAAGAGTCAAGTAGATGTCTTGGCGGTCACCGGTTCAAACGGTAAGACAACGACCAAAGATATGTTAGCTCAGTTATTATCTACTACTTACAAAACCTATAAAACACAAGGGAACTACAATAACGAGATTGGCCTTCCTTACACGGTTCTCCATATGCCAGAAGGAACAGAGAAGCTTGTCCTTGAAATGGGGCAGGACCATCTGGGAGATATCCATCTTCTCTCAGAAATTGCGCATCCTAAGGCAGCGATCGTGACCCTTATTGGGGAAGCTCATCTTGAGTTTTTCAAAGACCGCAAAGAAATTGCCAAAGGGAAATTGCAAATTGCGGACGGGATGCCAGCTGGTAGCTTGCTTCTAGTGCCGGCCGATCCTATTGTCGAGGATTTTTTACCGAGCCAACAAGAGCTTGTGCGCTTTGGTGAAGGAGCAGATATCAGCATTACCAAGTTGGAGGAACGCAAGGACAGCCTAACTTTTGAAGCGAATTTCTTATCAGATGCTATTGACTTACCTGTCACAGGTAAATACAATGCGACCAATGCCATGATTGCGGCCTATGTTGCCTTGAAAGAAGGAATCAGTGAAGAGGCCATCCGTGCAAGCTTTAAAGGCTTAGAGCTGACTAAGAACCGCACAGAATGGAAGAAGGCAAGTAACGGAGCGGATATCCTATCCGATGTCTACAATGCCAATCCGACGGCCATGCGCCTGATTTTAGAAACCTTTTCGACCATTCCTGCCAATCCAAATGGTCGCAAGCTAGCGGTCTTGGCAGATATGAAAGAACTTGGGGAGCAATCCATTGATCTGCACAACCAAATGATTCTCAGCCTGTCACCGGATGTCTTGGATACGGTGATTTTCTACGGTCAAGACATTGCGGGCTTGGCTCAATTAGCGAGCCAGATGTTCCTACTCGGACATGTCTATTATTTCAAAAAGACCGCTGAGGAAGATCAATTTGAGGACCTGGTCAAACAAGTCAAGGAAAGCTTAAAAGAGCAGGACCAAATCCTCATCAAGGGAAGCAATTCCATGAATCTAGCCAAATTGGTAGAGGAGTTGGAGAATGGCGAGTAATAATGTACTAAAGAGCATTCAGCGCTTGATTTCAATCACCAATACAGGCTTAGCGTTCTCAAAAGATCCATTTGATCAAGAGCGCTATCAGGATATTCGTGCCATTTTACAGGATCTTGTCAGAGAAGCGACTGATTTGAATCCACAAGAATTATCGGATTTGTTTAGACCGACAGACCATTACGACACTCCCTTGATTGATGTTAGGGCATGGATTGTCAAAGATGGAAAACTTTGTCTGGTGAAAGGTCAGGGAGAAGAAACCTGGGCCTTGCCGGGTGGCTTTGGTGAGGTTGGCTATTCTCCGACGGAAAACATTTTAAAGGAAATCCAAGAAGAAACGGGCTATTCTGCGTGTGTAATCAGATTGTTGGCAGTATTTGATACCAATCGCTACCAATTGCAAAGTCGCCAATATGTGAAATTGGTATTTGAATGTGAATTATTAGATGGAAATTTTGAAAAGAACCAGGAAATTTCCGACCTTGCCTTTTTTGAGAGAGAAAAAATACCTGCTCTTTCTACCAAGCGCAATACAGAAGAACAATTGAACTTCCTTTGGGAGGTCTATGATGGGAAACGAGATTTGTATTGTGATTAAAAACGATCTATAAATTAAAGGAATGTGAAAATGACACTTTGGGATTTATTGTTTACAAACCAAAAATCAGCCCCGCCTGGGTTTGGTCTCTGGTATTTCATTCTGCCGGCCTCTTTGTTGGTGGTTGGTTACTTTTCCATCAGATATGCGCAGTCCAAAAGCTACCAACGCTTTTGGTATTGGGCACAGTTGATCCAAGTACTGACCATCAATGCTTGGTATATTCTCGCCCACATGCCTTTGACGGATAATTTGCCTTTTTATCATTGCCGCTTGGCCATGTTGGTGATTCTCTTTGCCCCTAAAGGGACCTATATCAAGCAATATTTTGCTCTCTTGGGAGTTTTGGGATCGATAGCGGCCTTGGTGTATCCAGCCTTTGATCCCTTCCCATTCCCTCATATCACAGTGTTGAATCTAATTTTTAGCCACTGGGCCTTGCTTGCCAATAGTTTGATTTACCTACAGGATCATTATCAATCTGAAAAACAAGACAGCTTGAGAATTTTCAAGATCACTTTTGGCATGAATGCCTTGATTTTTGTGGTCAACCTTTTGACGAAAGGGGATTATGGCTTCTTACGACGTCCACCAATTATTGGGGACCACGGTGCTCTCTTAAACTACCTCTTGGTTAGCTTTGTGATGGTAGCTGGAATTTTCTTGGTCAACCAACGTTATAAGTACAAATACAAGATGGTTGAAGAGACTGTCGTATCGCGTTCGGAATAGAAAATAGATGAGCTGAGGGAAGGAAGACATGACTCTTTGGGATTTATTTTTCACCAGTCAACCAACGGCTCCTCCTCAATTGGGGGCTTGGTATTTCTTGTTGCCGACATCATTGGTAGTGGTGGGGCTTCTGTCTATTCGATTTGCTTCTTCCAAATGCTATCAAAACTTTTGGTATTGGGGGCAATTGATCCAGTTGCTGATTATCAACGCTTGGTATATTGCAGCACGTTTGCCATTTTCAGAGAGTCTTCCCTTCTATCATAGCCGGATGGCCATGTGGATTATTCTGTTTGCTCCTAGGGGAAGATTCAAGCAATATTTTGCTCTTGTTGGTGTCTTTGTATCTATCATGGCTTTGGTTCATCCCGTCTTTTATCCCTATCCTTTTCCTCACGTATCCTCGATCAACAATGTCTTTGGTCACTGGGCCCTCTTGGCCAATTGCTTGATCTATCTGGTCCAATCCTACCAGGTGGAAGCAAGGGATGCCTGGAAAATCTGTCAGATGACTTTTGGGGTTAATGCTATTATTCAGCTCGCTAATCTTGTAACATGTGGAAATTATGGCTTTATGCGTCGTCCTCCTGTACTTGGTGATCATGGACTTGTGCTCAACTATTTGATCGTGACCATCCTGATGACAGGGACCCTTATCCTGATCAATGCAATCGTTAAGTCCAGTAAGAAAAGAAAAAAACATCTGAATCCGTTTAATAAGGAGATCCTATGCATCATTTTTTTACAACTGAATCCACTGCACCACCTGTTATACCGCTCCTCTGGTATGGGGTCATGGTTCTTTTAATCCTAATGGCAGTTTGGGCTTCATTACGTTACTATCAAAATGAACAATTTCGGAAGATCTTTAGAAACTTACAAATATTTCAATTGATCTGTCTCTATATCTGGTATTTTGCTTTTCAACTTCCCTGGTCCAATAGTTTACCCTTGTACCATTGCCGTTTGGCCATGTTTGCTGTCTTGTTGTTGCCAGACCGATGGAAGAGCAAGCAGTTCTTTGCCTTGATGGGAGTCAGTGGGGCGATCTTTGCCTTGGGTTATCCGGTCTTTGATCCCTATACCTTCCCTCATATTACGAGCTTTTCTTTTCTCTTAGGGCATTACTGTCTCTTGGTTAATTCCTTGATTTATCTCTTGAGATGCTATGATTCGAGTCTCTTAAAAAATCGAGAGATTGTTCTTTATACCTTCGTCTTGGATTTATTCCTTGTGGGAGTCAACCAAGTCACTGGAGGAAATTACGGACTTATGGCCCGGCCACCGATTATCAAAGGGAACAGCCTCCTGGTGAATTATGTCGTAGTTTCCAGCATCCTAGTAGCAACCTTGCTTCTCTTTAATGTATTTTTCAGTCGCAGAAGAGAGCGGGTTAAAGTAAGTAATTCAATTTAATTGAAGAAGACTAGAATCGTATGATTTTAGTCTTCCTTTTTGATTTCAAAGAGGAATCATCGTTGAAAAAAGTGCCTATTTTCGCTATAATAGGACAGATAGAGAAATTGAGGAGAAATCCGATGTAGAGATGAATTTGTAAACTTGTCAGAAAATAAGAAGAGAAAGAAATAGGAACATGAACGTACAAGAAGAAATTAAAAAACGCCGTACCTTTGCCATCATCTCCCACCCGGATGCTGGTAAAACGACGATTACAGAGCAGTTGCTCTACTTTGGGGGAGAGATTCGGGAAGCTGGTACTGTAAAAGGAAAGAAAACAGGAAACTTTGCCAAGTCTGACTGGATGGATATCGAGAAGCAACGTGGGATTTCAGTAACCTCATCTGTCATGCAGTTTGACTACGATGGCAAGCGCGTGAATATCCTTGACACACCAGGGCACGAGGACTTCTCAGAAGATACCTATCGTACCTTGATGGCGGTGGATGCTGCGGTCATGGTCGTGGACTCTGCCAAGGGTATCGAGGCCCAAACCAAGAAATTGTTTGAGGTTGTGAAGCACCGTGGCATTCCAGTCTTTACCTTTATGAACAAGCTGGACCGTGACGGTCGTGAGCCACTAGACCTTTTGCAAGAATTGGAAGATGTCTTGGGCATCGCAAGTTACCCAATGAACTGGCCGATCGGGATGGGGAAAGCCTTTGAGGGGCTCTACGACCTCTATAACCAACGTTTGGAACTCTACAAAGGGGATGAACGTTTTGCCAGCCTAGAAGATGGCGATAAACTCTTTGCTAGCAACCCGTTCTATGAGCAAGTGAAAGAAGATATTGAGCTTTTGAATGAAGCAGGAAATGAATTCTCAGAGGAAGCCATTCTTGCAGGTGATTTGACACCAGTCTTCTTTGGCTCGGCCTTGACTAATTTTGGGGTGCAGACTTTCTTAGAAACCTTCCTCAAGTTTGCTCCAGAACCTCATGGGCACAAGAAAACAGACGGTGAACTTGTCGACCCTTATGATAAGGATTTCTCAGGTTTTGTCTTTAAAATCCAAGCCAATATGGACCCTCGTCACCGTGACCGTATCGCCTTTGTTCGAATCGTATCGGGTGAATTCGAGCGTGGTATGAGTGTTAATCTACCTCGTACTGGTAAGAGTGCTAAACTATCAAATGTTACTCAGTTTATGGCGGAAAGTCGTGAGAATGTCACCAATGCTGTAGCGGGAGATATCATCGGGGTTTACGATACTGGTACTTATCAGGTGGGAGATACTTTGACAGTTGGCAAAAACAAATTTGAATTTGAACCACTGCCAACCTTTACCCCTGAAATCTTCATGAAGGTATCTGCTAAGAACGTCATGAAACAAAAATCCTTCCACAAGGGGATTGAGCAATTGGTACAAGAAGGAGCTATTCAGCTTTATACCAACTACCAAACAGGTGAATACATGTTAGGTGCCGTTGGTCAATTGCAGTTTGAAGTCTTCAAGCACCGCATGGAAAATGAGTACAATGCAGAAGTCGTTATGAGCCCAATGGGTAAAAAGACCGTTCGTTGGATTAAACCAGAGGATTTGGATGAGCGTATGTCTTCAAGCCGGAATATCTTGGCTAAAGATCGCTTTGACCAACCTGTCTTTCTATTTGAAAATGATTTTGCTCTCCGCTGGTTTGCGGACAAGTATCCAGATGTGGAGTTGGAAGAAAAAATGTAACTCAGTACCAATAATCGGAACTAAAGTCCCTAATTGTTGGACGCTAGCCACTCTTTAGGCTTACTTTGGGAATAGAATATATAAACCGAAAAAACCAGCTCAAGCGAGCTGGCTTTTTATTGTTCTGTAATAAGGAGTCTTCCCAAAAATTCTTGTAGTATAAAGAAGACAATCAAACTGGCAATAGTCTCGCCTAAGAAGGACGAGCTATTTACAATTAGAGAGTAGAGGTAGGCACTTTGGCCTGCTGGTGCATAGCTTCCCCAGAAGATGACCCCTGCAATGTAGTGAATGAGGTAGCGTGCAAAACCACCCAAGACGACTCCGGCAGTAATATATGTGAGTGTCTGAACTCGTTTTTTATCTCTGATAGCCTTGTCAAGGGCAGGTTTGACAGTTCCACTCAGTCCAATCAAACTGAAGGCTACAAAATACTCTAAGAAACCTTGAATTGGAGTCAACCAACCACCAGCTGCTTCTCCCGTTACGACTTGCAAGAGTCCCCAGATGAATCCGCCCATGGCACCAGCCTTGATGCCCCAGCGGAAACTAAGGAGAAAGATAGGAACCATCTTAAAGGATAGAGAAATCCAAGGACTTAAGGACATGGGTTGGGTAACCAAATCCAAAATATAAGCAATGGTCGCTAAGAGAGCGACCTCAATCATTGGTCGAACCGTAGTTTTCGACATAAAAAAACCTCCTATACCAATCGTTTTGATTGGCTCATTTGTTGCCACACCAAAACGACGTCATAGAAGTTCTCTATTTCATTCTGTTTTGAGACACATCCCTACGCATGTCCTAACCTGATCAGGTGGTAAGAGTTTAGGCCAGTAACGAACACCTCTGGTATCCAAGCTAGCCAATCTCAGCAAATGCTCCTCTTGTGACTCTTACATTATACTATCTAAAAAAAACTTCCTGCAACTTTTTAACTCGCAAAAAATATGGTATAGTTATAAAGATAGAAAATGCACAAGTTGTGGAGGAAATAATCATGGGTATTTTTGCAGGTTTGATGGGCAATGCTTCTCAAAAAGACGTCGATAAGGTTGAAAAAGATTTAGGGGATATCCTAGTTCCAGGTGAGCAGGTAACCCTGGCTTTTAGCTTGATTCGTGACTTGATTGTCTTTACGGAGTACCGTCTCATTTTGGTGGACAAACAAGGGATGACAGGGAAGAAAACATCTTATAAATCCCTTCCTTATCGTTCTATTTCGCGTTTTTCAGTAGAAACATCTGGTCATTTTGATTTGGATGCTGAATTAAAAATCTGGGTCTCATCGGCTGTAGAACCATCAGAAACACTTCAATTTAAGAGCGACAATAGTGTCATCGAAATCCAGCAGGCCTTGGCAGCAGCTGTATTGCGTTGATTAGTGAATGAGGACAGGACTCATATAGCGATTACGGATGATTGGGTAGGAGCACTGGCAGATAAAGTAAAGAGGAGACGAAATGTTCGTTGAAAGAAAGTTAGGAGATGGCCGGAGTTGGATTAATATTGATTCTGACTTGATTGCGGAAACCTCCCAGTTGTATCAAAAGTATGATATTGATCAAGAAACCATTGAATATGCACTGGATAAAAATGAACGTGCCCATATGGATTATAATCGTGAAAATGGGACTGTGACCTTTATCTATAATGTATTGGATATGGAAAAGGAAAAGGAATATTACGAAACCATTCCGATGACTTTTATTATTCAAGGGCCTCGACTAGTCACCATCAGTAACCGGGATAATGCCTATGTTATCGAAAAAATGGAGCGCTATGTCGATGCTCATGAAAGCTTATCTACCTTTAAACTTTTATTTGCTGGCCTCGAGATGATCAGCAATGCTTATTATCCGATTATTGAGCGTCTGGATAAACATAAGGACGAAATCAATCGTCTCTTGCGAAAAACCACGACCAGTAAGAACCTTTATGCTCTTTCTGACTTGGAAACGGGTATGGTCTATCTGGTATCTGCGGCCAAGCAAAATCGCATGTTGCTCGAACATATCAAGGCCCACCTGATCTACCGCCAATTAGATGATGTGGAAAAAGAACAGTTTGATGATGCCATGATCGAGGCCCGGCAGTTGGTCTCCATGACAGAGTTAAACTCTCAGGTCTTGCAGCAATTGTCTAGCTCCTACAATAATATTTTGAATAATAATCTGAATGATAATTTGACAACCTTGACCATCTTAGAAGCCCTCTTGGCGGTCTTAGCAGTTGTCACTGGTTTCTTTGGAATGAACGTTCCATTGCCATTTACAAACGATCCCAATGCCTGGATTTATATTTCGATCGCTAGCTTCGTCTTGTGGTTGATTTTATCACGAATATTGCGCTGGATTGCTCATAAACGATAAAAAAAGAGAGGTAGGGAAGAAATTCCTTACCTCTTTCGTATCTTGGCTATTTCAGAAAAACCTTCATTTTTAACTCTGCCTCCCCTAAGAAGAAGAGGCAGTTTTGATACAAGTGATCGACTGTACAAAATCTTCTTGGAAATAGTAGGAGTAGATTTAAAAGTACTGAGTGGATTATAAACAATTTATAATTGGATTGAATCGTTGAATCAGTTAAATGAATGAATCATTTTAATGATACTGAAATATCCTAGATACTAAATTCATTATACATATTTTTATTTTAAAAATCAAGGAAATAATCCCAAAATAAAAGGGGATTTTTTGTGAGTAAAAATTTTTAGAAAGCCTATTGTAACGCTGTTTTTGTGAGGTGCTTCAAATGAAAGAAGAAACTTTTCAGTCTTTTTTATTATTGCAAATTTAAAAAAGAAATAAATAAGGAGTTATACTAATGAATCAAAGTTGGAAAGAGTTCATTTGAAAGGGGTTACCCACTAAAAACTTTTCAACCTGTTTCGTTTTACTATCTTTTAACCCTGGTCTATGGTATACTAGATAAGTTGCAAAGAAAGCAGTACTTTTCTTTAGTGGAAAAGAAGCAACACGGTCTTTCATAAAAGCTATGAAAGTACGTCATGACAAGAAAAGTATAAACTAAGCGCTATAGGATGGCTTCGCACCATCTTTAGAAAGAAGAAAAACATGAAATTTAATGAATTGAACTTATCTGCTGAATTGTTAGCAGAAGTTGATAAAGCAGGATTTGTAGAAGCAAGTCCTATTCAAGAACAAACCATTCCTTTGGCTCTTGAAGGAAAAGATGTTATCGGTCAAGCTCAAACAGGTACAGGGAAAACTGCAGCCTTTGGCTTGCCAACCCTTGAAAAAATTCGTACAGAAGATCAGACCATTCAAGCTTTGGTCATCACGCCAACTCGTGAATTAGCTGTACAAAGTCAGGAAGAGCTCTTCCGCTTTGGTCGGAGCAAGGGTGTAAAAGTCCGTTCTGTTTATGGTGGTTCAAGTATCGAAAAACAAATCAAGGCTCTTAAATCAGGTGCTCATATCGTAGTTGGAACGCCTGGTCGTCTCCTAGACTTGATCAAACGCAAGGCCTTGAAATTACAAGACATTGAAACCCTCATCCTGGACGAAGCAGATGAGATGCTCAACATGGGCTTCCTTGAGGATATTGAAGCCATCATCTCTCGTGTCCCAGAGAATCGTCAAACCTTACTCTTTTCAGCAACCATGCCTGAAGCTATCAAACGCATAGGGGTTCAATTTATGAAAGAACCTGAGCATGTGAAGATTGCGGCGAAAGAGTTGACAACAGAATTGGTTGACCAGTACTATATCCGAGTTAAAGAACAAGAAAAATTTGACACCATGACTCGTCTCATGGACGTGGAGAAACCAGAACTTGCGATCGTATTTGGTCGTACCAAACGCCGTGTAGATGAGTTGACTCGCGGTCTGAAGATCCGTGGCTTCCGCGCAGAAGGGATTCATGGAGACCTTGACCAAAACAAACGTCTTCGTGTCCTTCGTGATTTCAAAAATGGCAATCTGGATGTCCTCGTAGCAACTGACGTTGCAGCTCGTGGTTTAGATATCTCAGGTGTGACCCATGTCTACAACTATGATATTCCACAAGATCCAGAAAGCTATGTTCACCGTATCGGCCGTACAGGTCGTGCTGGTAAGTCAGGTCAATCGATTACTTTCGTAGCACCAAATGAGATGGGCTACCTTCAAATCATTGAAAACTTGACTAAGAAACGCATGAAAGGCCTCAAGCCTGCAAGTGCAGAAGAAGCCTTCCAAGCTAAGAAACAGGTTGCACTCAAGAAAATTGAACGTGACTTTGCGGATGAAGCTATTCGTGGAAACTTCGACAAATTTGCAAAGGATGCTCGTAAATTGGCTGCAGAATTCAGCCCAGAAGAATTGGCCATGTACATCCTTAGCTTGACGGTTCAGGATCCAGATAGTCTTCCAGAAGTTGAAATTGCGCGTGAGAAACCATTACCATTTAAACCATCTGGTGGTGGATTTGGCGGAAAAGGCAAGTCTGGTCGCGGTGGACGTCGTGGTGATGACCGTCGAGATCGTGATCGCCGTGGCAATGGTCGTCGTGATGACTACCGAAAGGGTGGCCGTTCCAATGATCGTTTTGACAAAGAGAAGCGTTACCGCAAGGATCATAAAAAACCTCGTAATACTTCAAGCGAGAAGAAAACAGGCTTTGTGATTCGGAACAAAGGAGATAAATAAAAAATACAAGGGTAAACAACTGTTTACCCTTGTATATTTATAAGGAGACCGAAATTCGTAAACAAAACGTTTGCT
>NZ_CAJPOU010000027.1 GCF_905372335.1 Streptococcus sp. A12 | reverse complement strand
TAGGATTCCCTAAGACGGATGAAACCCACTATTTGACAGGGACCAGTGCAGAGACTGCCTCTGTGATCTTCCGAAATGTAGCCAATAGCGTCCTGCCTTATACAGAAGGAACCGGCTTTGAAAATGAGGAAAATTCTTACCAGGAAAATGGAATTGCCCCTGTCGGTCAAGAAACAGAAACTGAGAGTCCAGAAGAGGACAAGAGTTTCTTTGATACAGTCAAAGAACGTGCTGCAGGTATCGTAGATGATGCCAAAAAAGCCATCGATGAAGCAGATATTCCTGGGAAAGCACAAAATGCCTGGGATACTTTCAAAGGTTGGTTTGGTTTCTAAAAAATAGACCTTTAAAAGATGGTAAGATTTCTTGCCATCTTTTAGGTTGTAGAGAAACTATAGTTACATAAAACAACTGGGATATCCTTTAATAAAAAAGTTAATTTCTATTTTATGAAATTATTCAACTTTATCTCGAAACTTTTCTCACGGCGGAAAGTTTCTGAGAAGATGTTGAATGGAAAGGATTTTTTAAATACTTTTCGATGCTCAGACAGCTGTCGATAGGGTAACAAAAAAGCCTTCAGATGATGATCTGAAAGGCTTTTGCTTTTAGTTTCATTACAAGTCTTCGTCGGAGACGCTGAAGGTATCTCCGTGTTCAAAGTCGCCGTATTGGTAGCCTCGTTTGAACCAGCGCATGCGTTGTTCAGACGTCCCGTGGGTGAAGCTATCAGGGACGGAATAACCATAGGCTTGTTCTTGAAGAGTATCGTCTCCCACAGCGTGTGCAGCGTTGAGCGCTTCTTCAATATCGCCTGTATCCATGAGTCCTTGCTCTTCAATGTAGCGAGCCCACATACCCGCATAGTAGTCAGCTTGAAGTTCCAAACGGACATTGAGGGCATTTTTTTCTGTCTCGCTTTTCCCTCGGATGGCTTGCTGGTAACTCTGAAGAGTCCCCAATTCGTTTTGGATATGGTGGCCGACTTCGTGAGCGATGACATAAGCCATGGCAAAATCTCCGCTAGCCTTATATTTGGTGGTCAACTCTTTGTAGAAACTGATGTCTAAATAGATCTTTTGGTCTGTCGGACAATAGAAGGGACCTGCAGATGCTTGACCTACACCACAGCCAGTACGAGTTTGGCCGGTATAAAAAACCAGGGTAGGCTTGTGATAGGTCCGCCCGTCTTTTTGGAAGGTTTGCCCCCAGAAATCCTCAGTGGTTCCAAGGACTTGACTGACGAATTTGCTATCTCCGTCACTCACCTGGGTATTACTTTGGCGCGTGACTTGTCCTGAGTTGTAGTTCTGTGTGGTCTGACCCTGGTCAAAGAGCCCGCTCAATCCAGCTCCCCCGCTCAAAAAGATGAGAACGAGGATTAAGATCAATTTGCTCTTAAAGCTTCCAGGCGAGAGGAGGATCTGTAAAATACCACCCCCTAAGTTCCCACCAGACCGGCCAGATGAGTAGCCCCCGCCACTTTGCCCGCGACGGTCTTCAATGTTTTTACTTTCTTTCAGATGATCGCTTTTCATAATTTCTCCTTTATCCTCTATATTGTATCAAATCATAGAGAAAAGCCAAATAAATGCGCTTCCTTAGGGTAGAAGAGCTTGTCAAATAGTGGAAAACTTGCTATAATAGTGTGAATGGAGGCGTTATGGCATTAAAAAAAGCAAGTCTAGCGTGTACGGTTTGTGGGTCACGCAACTACTCAATCAAGTTGAGTGCGACGCCAAAACCAAAACGTCTAGAAGTTAATAAGTTTTGTAAACATTGTAGTAAATATACAATTCATAAAGAAACCAGATAGGAGAATGTTGTGAAATTTTTTAAAGATATTTTTGTCTTGCTTAAAAACACGACTTGGCCAAATCGCAAGGAAAGATGGAAAAATTTTATCTCAGTGATAGAGTACACCGCTTTTTTTGTAGCTTTGATTTATTTGTTTGACCAAGTAGTGGCTAAAGGTATTTTAAAGCTAATCGATATGTTCTAAAAAAGAAACAAATCTGCGTCCCATGTGGATGCTTTTTTCTTGCTTTGGTGAAGAAAAACAAGAGAAACTTCTTTGCTTTCTCTGGTTTTATGTTATAATGGAGCTAGGAAAACAAGAGCCAGAAGGCTTTTTTTAGTATCGTGATGAAACGATCACCTTTTGGTATATAAGAAAGGAAATAAAAATGGATAGTTTTGACAAAGGCTGGTTTGTCCTACAGACCTACTCAGGATATGAAAACAAAGTGAAGGAAAACCTTCTTCAACGCGCACAAACATATAACATGTTGGAAAACATCTTGCGTGTGGAAATCCCTACACAAACTGTGCAAATCGAGAAGAACGGGAAGACAAAAGAAATCGAAGAAAATCGCTTCCCAGGTTATGTCTTGGTAGAAATGGTCATGACCGATGAAGCTTGGTTTGTCGTTCGGAACACACCAAACGTAACTGGATTTGTTGGATCGCACGGGAACCGTTCAAAACCAACTCCACTTTTGGAAGACGAAATCCGTAACATCTTGATTTCGATGGGACAAACAGTTCAAGATTTCAATATTGATGTGAAGGTGGGAGATACTGTACGCATTATCGATGGGGCTTTTGCAGACTACACTGGTAAGATCACAGAAATCGATAACAACAAGGTGAAAATGATTATCACCATGTTTGGAAATGACACTGTAGCAGAAGTCAACCTCAATCAAATTGCAGAATTGTAAGGAATGAAAAAGGGGCCTTCCTCTTGATTCAAAGAAATCCTCCAAGACGCTGGTCTTGGAGGATTTGTGTTTGTTGAGAAGAGATTCTTATGCAGGTTCAGAGACTTGGAAGACTGTTTCTTTGTCAAAACCGACAGAGTAATCTTTCCCGTCTTCACCTTTCCAAGTAAAGATAGTCGCGTAGCCAAAGACGAAAACAGTTTCTGGACGGCCGTGTTTTTCAATGACTTCTTTAGCCGTCATTCCAGGTTGAATATCCTTGAGATTCGTAACCTTTTTAGAGTTAGGCAAGGTGGCAATTTTGTTAGTGGCTTGACCTTTTTCATTAAAATCAATCAAGATAGCAGAGCCATCTCCATGCCAGTAACCATCATTACCAGAAGAGGAATCAGTAGGACCTAACTTGCTGATCGCTTCATCTTTTGTAGTAGGGGCAAGGGCTTCATTCCCGACAAGGATTTCCACTTTAATCTCTTTGAAGGCGGCCCATTTTGGCATTTCAGGGATATCCCCGATAGCTTCCAGTGACTCTCCTTGGTCCATCAAGCTCATTGTATAGTTAGGATCCTCGCGCGTGTTAGAGTCTGAAGAGCTATAAGAATCATCCTTATTGAAGCCTGATGAAAAATCCTTTTTGCTGGTTGACTTTTTAGAATATGAACTTCTAGAGCTCTTAGAGCTTTTAGAGGTTTTTTTAGAACTGCTCACAAGCGGTTTTCTTTGGTCAGTCTCTGGAGCAGCAGGTTGGCAAGCAGCCAGCATGGCCAAAGAGAGGATGCTGAGAGCATATAGGGTAACTTTTTTCATAATCATCTTTTCCTTTCATGAGTGGAGAACAGAATCACTCGCAAAGGAGCGATGGTGCAGTCCAATCAAGTGATGGTATTAAAAAAAGCCCATTGCTGGGCTCATTGATATTTGTTTGTGAAGGCGGTAGACGGATTTGAACCGACGATCAAGCTTTTGCAGAGCCGTGCCTTACCACTTGGCTATACCGCCACAACATATTCTATTTTATCTTAAAAATCAGATAAGGTCAAGAAAAAATTTCGGACAAAAGGCTTATGAAAGGGAAAGAATGAGAATCGTGCAGAAAAACATAAAGGAAGGAGGGAGAGCCCTGAAGAAAAGCAGGAAAGTCTAGGAATTTCTCTCAAATGACTTGCAAAAAGCTTCTAAATCTGCTATACTAATAAAGTTGCGTAAAGCAATAAATACTCATCCCGGAACCATTGTGGCACCGTTGCCCTTGTGGTCGTGTTGCAAGCTGACGTCTGGGAGAGGAGAAAAAAACAAAAAGGAGAATTTACTCATGGCAGTAATTTCAATGAAACAACTTCTTGAGGCTGGTGTACACTTCGGTCACCAAACTCGTCGCTGGAACCCTAAGATGGCTAAGTACATCTTCACTGAGCGTAACGGAATCCACGTTATCGACTTGCAACAAACTGTAAAATACGCTGACCAAGCATACGACTTTATGCGTGATGCTGCAGCTAACGATGCAGTTGTATTGTTTGTTGGTACTAAAAAACAAGCTGCTGAAGCTGTTGAAGAAGAAGCAGAACGTTCAGGTCAATACTACATCAACCACCGTTGGTTGGGTGGTACCCTTACTAACTGGGGAACAATCCAAAAACGTATCGCTCGTTTGAAAGAAATCAAACGCATGGAAGAAGAAGGAATCTTCGACGTTCTTCCTAAGAAAGAAGTTGCACTTCTTAACAAACAACGCGCTCGTCTTGAAAAATTCTTGGGTGGTATCGAAGATATGCCTCGTATCCCAGACGTAATGTATGTTGTGGATCCACACAAAGAGCAAATCGCTGTTAAAGAAGCTAAGAAATTGGGTATCCCAGTTGTAGCGATGGTCGACACAAACACTGACCCAGACGATATCGATGTAATCATTCCAGCTAACGATGATGCTATCCGCGCTGTTAAATTGATCACTGCGAAAATGGCTGACGCTGTTATCGAAGGACGTCAAGGTGAAGATGCAGTTGCATCAGTTGAAGCTGAATTGGCAGCAACTGAAACTCAAGCAGATTCAATCGAAGAAATCGTTGAAGTTGTAGAAGGCGACAACGCTTAATTCATAATCGTAATTACCTAGGAGGGCGGGGCTTAGCCCGGCTCTCCTATTTTTAAAAAAATATAGGAGAATCAAAATGGCAGAAATTACAGCTAAACTTGTTAAAGAGTTGCGTGAAAAATCTGGTGCTGGTGTCATGGACGCTAAGAAAGCCTTGGTTGAGGTTGAAGGTGACATCGAAAAAGCAATCGAATTGCTTCGCGAAAAAGGTATGGCTAAGGCAGCTAAGAAAGCTGACCGTGTTGCTGCAGAAGGTTTGACTGGTGTTTATGTTAACGGTAACGTTGCAGCAGTAGTTGAAGTAAATGCTGAAACTGACTTCGTTGCGAAAAATGCTCAATTCGTTGACTTGGTAAATGCTACAGCTAAAGTAATTGCTGAAGGAAAACCAGCTAACAACGAAGAAGCTCTTGCTTTGACAATGCCTTCAGGTGAAACTCTTGAAGCAGCCTATGTATCTGCAACAGCTACAATCGGTGAAAAAATCTCATTCCGTCGTTTTGCTTTGCTTGAAAAAACAGATGCACAACACTTCGGAGCATACCAACACAATGGTGGCCGTATCGGTGTTATTTCTGTTATTGAAGGTGGAGACGAAGCGCTTGCTAAACAAATCTCAATGCACATTGCTGCGATGAAACCAACAGTTCTTTCTTACAAAGAATTGGATGAGCAATTCGTTAAAGATGAGTTGGCACAATTGAACCACGTAATCGACCAAGATAACGAAAGCCGTGCAATGGTTGGTAAACCAGCTCTTCCACACTTGAAGTATGGATCAAAAGCACAATTGACTGATGAAGTGATTGCTCAAGCTGAAGCTGATATCAAAGCTGAGTTGGCTGCAGAAGGCAAACCAGAAAAAATCTGGGACAAAATCATCCCAGGTAAAATGGACCGCTTCATGCTTGACAACACTAAAGTTGACCAAGCATACACACTTCTTGCACAAGTCTACATCATGGACGACAGCAAGACAGTTGAAGCTTACCTTGAATCAGTTAACGCTTCAGTAGTTGAGTTCGTTCGCTTTGAAGTTGGTGAAGGTATTGAAAAAGCTTCAAATGACTTTGAAGCAGAAGTTGCAGCTACAATGGCAGCAGCTCTTAACAACTAAGAATAAAAAATAAGAGGTTTCCATAGAAACCTCTTATTTGCAAGATGAAAAGGACTGAGACAGATGTTTCAGTCCTTTTTGTGATTAATGCGCAAAGGTATCTAGTCCAAAGAGGAGCGAGAGAGAGCCCATGATGAGACCTGCTAGGACAACTCCCAGCATAACAGCAAGGACACTTCGTTTGAAGTCCCAATCTAGAATAGAGGCGGCGAGGGTTCCAGTCCAAGCTCCAGTTCCTGGCAAGGGAATGCCGACGAACAAGAGTAGGGCCCAAAAGATTCCCTTATCCCCTGCAGCTTCTTCTAATTTTTGTCCTCCACGATGGCCTTTGTTGAGACACCAAGTGAAAAAGTTCCCGATAACAGGCTTATCTTTCCCCCATTCCAGGATATGGCGAGCGAAAAAGAAGATAATAGGGACAGGAAGCATGTTGCCAATGACCCCAATCAGGAGAGCTTGCCAAAGAGGAATTCCACTAGATATGGCATAGGGAACGGCTCCACGAAGTTCTACCAGAGGAATCATGGAGATTAAAAAAGTAATAATGTAGTTCATGTGTTATCCTTTCAATTCATCCTTTCCATTCTACCTTATCTTATATAAATTCACAACTATTCAAGTTAAAAATCTAGTATTTCAGAATTAAAAAACGAAGAATACTATCTATTCTCTACAAATTATAGTTCTTTTTGATCAAACTAAAGACTGTCCATTACATCCCTTGTTTAACCTTTATTATTTGGTATAGTTATAATGTGAGATTCGGTACAATTTTCAAAAGTATTGAAAGCGCTTACTATATTAATTGTTTAAATGGAGGTTAAATATGGGAAAGTCTTTTTTTGAAAAGCGCAGTGTATTTAGTATTCGCAAGCTCGCGGTTGGAGCTTGTTCTGTATTAATCGGTGTATCTTTTTTTGGAGCTCCATCTATCTTAGCTGAAGAAGAAGGAAGAGCTGTAACAGAAGAGGAGATGACAGCCACAAGGGAAGCGTCAGAGGTGACGAATGGAGAAGTTGGGACAAGTGATAAAGCTTCAACAACCTTAGAGGCACCTGCTGTGATTACTACTGAAAGAAATGAGAGCGAAATCGAAAAGCCACAGGTGGAACCTCAAACAAGTGAACGTTCTGCTGGGGCTACTGAAGAGGCTGCGAAGGATCAAAAACAAGTAGCGGAGGACATAGTGCAAGATCGCGAACGAGATTTTAACAAGGACTGGTATTTCAAGTTAAATGCAGCTCCTGGTGCAGAAGGTCGCCAGGTGGATATCAAAAACTGGAAAAAATTAGATTTGCCACACGATTGGTCAATCTTCTTTGACTTCGATCACAATTCTCCGGCTCAAAATGAAGGGGGACAATTAAACGGTGGGGATGCTTGGTATCGCAAGACCTTCCGTTTGGATGACAAAGATCTAGATAAGAAAGTCCGCTTGGAATTTAGTGGAGTTTACATGGATTCGAAAGTCTATGTAAACGGACAATTCGTGGGTCATTATCCAAATGGCTACAATGCCTTTTCTTATGATATTACCCCTTATTTGAATGCGGATGGAAGTGAAAACACCATCGCGGTTCATGTGGTCAACCAACAGCCAAGTAGTCGTTGGTATTCTGGAAGTGGGATTTATCGTGATGTCAAACTCAGTGTGACGGATAAGGTCCATGTAGCTAAGTATGGGACCACCATCACGAGTCCAAAATTAGAAGAACAACAGAATGGGGCAGTCGATACTCTTGTGAAGAGTCGTATTGTCAACCAAGATGATCAAGCCCACAGTGTGTATGCGGAATACGAAATCGTCGATCAAAATGGTCAAGTGGTCAGTGAAAAGGTGCGCAGTGAAGTGCAATCCGTTTTGGCTGGTCAAGAGATCAACCTGTCTCATACCCTTCATGTTGAAAAACCAACCCTCTGGGATGTCAAAACCAATAACCCAGCCCTTTATACTCTGTATACACGGGTCTATCGGGATTCACAATTGGTCGATGTGCAAAAGGAACGCTTTGGTTATCGCTACCTCAACTGGACACCGGAAGGTGGCTTCTTCCTTAACGGAGCGGCTACGAAATTCCATGGTGTTTCCCTTCACCATGACCATGGAGCCCTCGGAGCTGAGGAAAATTACAAGGCTGAATACCGCCGTCTCAAACAGATGAAGGACATGGGGGTCAATGCCATCCGGACGACCCACAACCCAGCGAGTGAACAAACCCTGCAAATTGCGGCCGAGTTGGGCTTGATGGTCCAAGAAGAAGCCTTTGATACCTGGTATGGTGGCAAGAAACAATACGATTACGGTCGATTCTTTGAAAAGGATGCCACACATCCAGAAGCTCGTAAAGGGGATAAGTGGTCTGACTATGACCTTCGGACCATGGTAGAGCGAGGCAAGAACAATCCTTCTATTGTGATGTGGTCAATCGGTAACGAAGTCGGTGAAGCAGATGGATCTGATAAGTCTGTCGCAACCGTTCGTCGTCTGGTCAAGACCATCAAGGAAGTGGATGCAACTCGCTATGTCACCATGGGAGCTGATAAATTCCGCTTTGGTGATGGATCAGGAGGGCATGAAAAGGTAGCGGCAGAGCTCGATGCGGTTGGATTTAACTACTCAGAGGCCAACTATGAAAGCCTACGCGCTAAACATCCAAACTGGCTCATTTATGGTTCCGAAACCTCTTCTGCGACGCGGACGCGGGGCTCTTACTACCATCCTGAAAGAGAGTGGGTCGGAAGCAACCAAGAAGACCGCCACTATGAACAATCAGACTACGGCAATGACCGAGTTGGTTGGGGTCGGACAGCGACAGCCTCTTGGACCTTTGACCGCGATCATGCCGGTTATGCAGGTCAATTTATCTGGACAGGTACCGACTATATCGGTGAGCCAACACCATGGCACAACCAAAATGACACACCTGTGAAAAGTTCTTATTTCGGTATTGTCGATACTGCCGGCCTTCCAAAGAATGATTTTTACCTTTACCAAAGTCAATGGTTGTCAGCTGAGAAACATCCAATGGTTCATCTCTTACCACATTGGAACTGGGACAATCCAGAATTAGCCAATCGTGTCATGGATGAAGAAGGTCGGATTCCTGTTCGTGCCTTCTCCAATGCCCACAGTGTGGAATTGATTGTCAATGGGGAATCACAAGGAGTCAAGACCTTTACCAAGAAGACCACAGCAGATGGCCGGACCTACCAAGAAGGGGCAAATCCGGATGAACTCTATCTAGAATGGTTGGTTCCTTATGTGCCAGGTAAGGTGGAAGCTATTGCTCGCAACGAAGCAGGAGAAGTGATTGCCCGCGATCAGATCGAAACAGCTGGGAAGCCAGCCGGTGTTCGTCTATTGAAAGAAGAACACGCCATTGCGGCAGACGGCAAGGATTTGACTTATATTACCTATGAGATTGTCGATGAAGCAGGCCGTGTGGTCCCAACTGCCAATAACTTGGTGCATTTCCATTTGCATGGCCAAGGCCAAATTGTCGGTGTCGACAACGGGGAACAAGCTAGCCGGGAACGCTACAAAGCACAGGAAGATGGCTCATGGCAACGTCGGGCCTTTAACGGCAAAGGGGTGGTCATTGTCAAATCAACTGAGCAGGCGGGTGCCTTTACCCTGTATGCAGACTCAGATCTCTTGCAGTCAGACCAAGTTAGCCTCTTTACAGGTAAGAAGGACCAGGCAGAACGCTCTATCTTGGGAGTCGAACCGGTTCGGACACATGTTCACTTAGGTGAAGTACCTGAACTTCCAAGTCACGTATCTGTCGTCTATAGCGATGGCAAGGCCCAAGAAGAAGCCGTCGAATGGGATACAGCAGACTATAGTCGTGCTGGCCAAGTCCGTGTGACAGGTCATGTTCAAGGACGGACGGTCGAAGCTCTGGTCGATGTGATCGGTGTGGAGCAAGTCCTTCCAGTTATCAAACAAATCCCACAGGGAGCAGATCTAGCGACAGTTGATAAGACTGTGCAATTGGTCTTCACAGATGGCCGGACAGTTAGCTATGAAGTTGATCAATGGACCTTGGAAGCTGGTCAAGAAGATCAGTTGTTCACACCAGGTGCTCGCTTGAAAGCGACAGGACTCCTAGGCAATGGGGAAACCGTCCAAGCGACTCTAGTGGTTGCAGGTGGAACAGTCAGCAAGGCTAAGAAACCAACCGTGCAACTAGATGGGGTAGCCCTTCCAAAATTTGGTAGTGGCAACCATACTATTTTCCGTCCGCTGGCTTATGGCCAAGAGCTTGGCCAAGTCACAGCAAGTGCAGAAAATGCCCAAGTGACGGTCCTACAAGCTAGCCGTGAAAATGGTTTGAAAGCTCAAATCTTTGTAACTGCTCAGGATACGGGAGCAGTACAGACCTATGTGGTACAATTCCAAGAAGAAAGTCCACAGATCCAGCGCCTAGAATTGCGTCTGCCAGAAGGGCAGGAACTCAAGGAAGACCAAACGGTACCACTTGATGTCATTGCTCATTACCAAGATGGCAGTGTGGCTAGCCTCCAAGCAGATCAAATCGATGTGGCAACAGTAGCAGGCAGTCAAGGAAAAGCAGTCGCAAGTAAGAAAGGTTTGGAACTACGGGAAGCAGGATTGGTTCATTTACAAGCTAGCTTCCAAGGACAAACGGGAGAAGTCACCTTTACCATCACGCCAAATCCTGAAGAAAAGACAGTTGTGAAGGTGCGTCCTGTACGAATCAGTACCGATCGAAACGTGTTGCCAGCTCTTCCAGAAACAGTCTTGGTTGAGTATGACAAGGGATTCCCGAAAGAAAAACACGTGACCTGGGATGCTGTGACCGCAGATCAAGTCAAGGATTACCATAGCTTTACAGTTACAGGTCATGTAGAGGGCGTGGAAAAAGAAGCCCAAGCTCAAGTCACAGTTGAGGGCATTATCGCTGTAGAAGAAGTCAGCACGACAACGCCAGTTGGTGAAAAACCAGCCCTTCCAGAAAGCGTGCGGACTTATCACTCCAATGGCAAGACCTATGCTGCCAAGGTGGCCTGGGATGCGGTCGATCCGCAACTCTTGACCCAAGAAGGAGAAGTTATCCTCTCCGGCCGTGTAGAAGGAACCAACCTTCCAACCCGTCTTCATATTCGTGTTTCTAGCACCACAGTCAAAGGAGCCAACGTAGCAGAACAATGGACAGGCTCAGTCTTGCCACTCGCCTTTGCAAGTGACTCTAACGATGCGGATCCAGTTGCTAAGGTCAATGACAAGGTCATCTCCTTTACCGATGCTCCAGCCAACCGTTGGACCAACTGGGGCCGTGACAATGCGGAAGATTCTGTCGGTATCTTGTTTGGGGATTCTGGTATCTTGACCAAGCGAGCAGTGGACAACCTCCATGTTGGTTTCCATGAAGACCACGGCGTTGGGGCTCCAAGTGAATACGTGATTGAGTACTATACAGGGGAACAAATCCCAACTGTTCCAAGCAATCCAAATCGTGTTAAAGACGAAACAGACCATCCATTTAACAATCCAGCCAACTGGAAAGAAGTCAGCAACCTAACCGTTGAAGAACCGGTAGTAGCTGGCAAGATGAATCATTTCAGTTTTGATAAAGTCGACACCTATGCTGTTCGTATTCGCATGAAGACACCAGAAGGCAAACGTGGAAGCTCTATTTCAGAGATTCAGGTATTTGCCAATAAGGTTGCGGCAGAAGAAAAGAGCCTGGTGACCATTCGTGTCAACGGTGAGGTTTTGCCAGGAGTTAATCCAAGTGTGACCGATTACTACATCGATGCGCGTGATCGGGCTTATCCACAAGTGGAAGCGACAGCTAGCCATCACGGTCTTGCAACGGTTGTGCCAAGCGTCCATGAAGGTGAGCCAATCCGTGTCATCCATAAAGCAGAAGATGGTACTATCTTACAAGAATATCGCCTCCATCTCACAAGTGATGCAGAAAAACTGAAACAAGCTGCTCCAGTAGCAGTAGAAGCAGGCAGACGTTTTGTGAAAGTCGGTCAAGATCTAGTTCTACCATCTACCGTAGGCGTTTACTTCCAAGGGGATACAGGCTATGAACGCAAGGAACTTACGGTGGACTGGCAGGCTATCCCAGCTGATGCACTTTCTCATGAAGGCAGCTTCACGTTAGAAGGAAAGGTCCTCGGTTATGATCTGACAGCTCAGCTGATCGTCCGGGTGTCCGAAAAGACAGGAGAAATCCTCTCTGTGAACCGTGACTACAATGCAGAGGATACCAGAGCATTTGCTAGTGAAACCAACGATCTCGATCCAAATCAAATCGACTATATCGATTACATCAATGATGGTGGCTACAACGAGTACTACCGTTGGACCAACTGGAAGAGAGAGCCGGATCAAACCGAAGTGTTTGCTGGTCTCATCTTCAAGAAAAATGGTCAAGTAACAGAGCGTTTGGTCAATAAAGTAGCAGTCGACTTCTTTGCAGATCGGGAAACAGGTCTGCCAACGAAAACGGTTCTTGAACGCTATATTGGTCCAGATTTTGATGTCCCAGATGATTACGGCAATCTGAAGAATCTTCCAGAACATCCATTTAACCAGGCCTCTAACTGGGAAGAAATTCCTTACAGCTTGGATTATGCCTTTGAACCTGGTTATATCTCTAACCTCAGCTTCAACGAAACCAGAACGAAAGCCATCCGTTTAAGAATGGTCCGTGATGAACATCTAAAAGGTATCGGAATCATTGAATTGAGTGCCTATGCCCCAACAGAAGAGGCTCAGGCAACAACTGATGTCACCATCCAAGTGAATGGCAAAGACCTAGAAGGCTTTAAACCAGATGTGACAGATTATCATCTAGAGTATGAGGGAGAACGTCCAATCGTTTCAGCACAAGGCAAAAATGGAACAGCCGTTACGGTCGTGGATGCTAAAAGTGCCAATGCTCCGGTTCTTGTCAAGGTTGTCTCAGAAGATGGCAAGCTCGAAAAAGTATATCAACTTTCTCTCTCCGCAAAAGCACCTACAGGAACCGCTATTCCTGAAGATGGTGTGAAGAATTTTGTCCATACGAAGTCAGAGCTCATCATTGAGGCAGAGGAACTTGATTTTGCGCGTGAAGAACGTCCAAATGATAGCTTGCCGAAAGGTGAGAAGAAGCTGGTGCAAGAAGGCCAAGTAGGACGTAAGCTCCATCTTGTAGAAGTATCACAAGAAAATGGAGTGGAATCTCGTAAGGAAGTCGATGCTTTTGTCGAGGTAGAACCAGTAGCAGAGATCACAGAAGTCGGCACCAAGGAAGTTCTAGCGGAAAATCCTAGTGACAAGCCAACGCCTCCAGGTACAGCCGTTCCTGAAGAAGGCGTGAAGAACTTGGTTCACAGTAAACCAGAACTTGTCATAGAGGCAGAAGAGCTTGCATTTGCCCACCAAGAGCGTCCAAACGATCAGTTACTGAAGGGTGAACAGAGAGTAGTTCAAGCAGGACGCAAAGGTCGTAAGCTTCATTTTGTACAAGTTTCGCAAGAAAATGGGGTTGAGACTCGTACAGTGATCGACAGTCTGGTCGAGTCAGAAGCTCTAGCTGAAATCATCGAAGTCGGTACCAAGGAGCCTCTTGTAAATCATCAAGCCCTATCATCCTCAGTAGTCTCAGACTTACATGAGGAAGGGGTGAAAGTGGCTGTGACCGCTGCGCAAGCTTCCTTGCCAAATACAGGAACGGAAGAAAGCGTCGCAAGTCTCGTTGCAGGTCTCCTAGCAGCAGGTCTTGCCGGTGCTGTACTGGATGATAAGAAAAAAAGAGCCGATAAGGCCAAGTAAGATAGCTGGATAAGCCAGCAACTATACGGTGAAAAGTTCACAGGTAACAGAATGAGGATGGGGAAGCCCCACCCTCTTTACCTGGTGACATAAAGGAATGGAATATGGGAAAAAGATTAGTTGATAAGAAAAATCGATTTGGCATTCGTAAACTCTCAGTAGGCGTCTGCTCGGTAGTCGTAGCGACTTGTTTTTTGGGAGTGACTACCAGTTACGCAGAGGAACAAGCTGAGAATAGTGAACCACGTAAAGAACGGGTCGAAACCAGTGATGTCAAGCAT
Source organism: Streptococcus sp. A12 (assembly GCF_905372335.1). Classification (GTDB taxonomy): domain Bacteria; phylum Bacillota; class Bacilli; order Lactobacillales; family Streptococcaceae; genus Streptococcus. Next base: position 8,512 of record NZ_CAJPOU010000027.1, on the reverse strand, counting down.
CAAAGGGAGGAGGAAAAAGCTGTGAAAGAGCACCAAGAAGAATCAGAACATTCCTCACCCGTAACGAGTGAGAAAGAAAACCGCGCAGTCAGTCAAGGGACAGAAGCAAGCCAACCAGCCACTTCTCTAGATGAGGAGCCTGAGATTGCAGACTATGGTCCGCTTCCAAGCAAGGCTCAGATGCAATACCACCGCGAAGAACTAGCAGCTTTCATCCACTTTGGTATGAATACTTACTACGATCGTGAGTGGGGAGATGGGCAAGAAGACCCTTATTATTTCTATCCAGAGCATCTGGATACCGATCAGTGGATCAAAACCCTGAAGGATGCTGGCTTTAAACGGACGATCATGGTCGTCAAGCACCACGATGGCTTCCTCTTGTACCCATCCAAATACACTGACCATACCATTGCCAAAAGTGGTTGGAAAGATGGAAAAGGCGATGTCCTAGCCGAGGTTTCTGCTTCTGCCAGCAAGTATGACATGGATATGGGGGTCTATCTCTCGCCTTGGGATGCTCACAGCCCGCTCTACCATGTGCACACAGAGGACCAATACAACGAATACTATCTCAACCAGCTCAAAGAAATCCTTGAAGATCCAAAATATGGAAACAAGGGCAAGTTCGTAGAAGTCTGGATGGATGGAGCGCGTGGCGATGGGGCTCAAAAAGTCACCTATACCTTCGATAAGTGGTTTGATGCCATTCGTAAGGCCCAAGGGGATATTGCCATCTTCTCAGCTGAGCCCACCAATGTTCGTTGGATCGGAAATGAAAAAGGAATTGCTGGAGATCCAGTTTGGCATAAGGTCAATACAGATAAGATCCGCAACAATCCATCCAATAGTTACCTCAATCACGGGGATCCAGAAGGGAAGCAATACTCAGTGGGAGAGGCGGATGTTTCCATTCGCTCCGGCTGGTTCTACCATGACAACCAAGAGCCTAAGTCCTTGCGCGAATTGATGGACATTTACTTCAAATCGGTCGGCCGTGGAACCCCGCTTTTGCTCAATATTCCTCCGAATCAAGATGGAAAATTTGCGGATGCCGATGTAGCCCGCTTGAAAGAATTCCGCCAGACTTTGGACCAACTCTACAGTGTGGACTATGCGGCAGGAGCTTTGGTCGAAGCTGACTCGACACGGCGCAATGCTCATTATTCAGCCAGCCATTTGACAGATGGCGATGAAAAGACCAGTTGGGCACCTGCAGATGATGCCAAGACCGGCTCTTTTGTCCTCGATCTTGGAAAAGAGCAACACTTTGATGTGGTAGAGCTCAAAGAAACTATCGAGAAAGGCCAACGGATTTCTGGCTTCACCATCGATGTGGCTGTGAATGGTCAATGGGTTCCTTTTGGGGCTGGTTCAACCGTAGGATATCGCCGATTGATCAAAGGGCAACCAGTTGATAGTCGCTATATCCGGGTGTCCATCACCGATGCCCAAGCCACTCCAATCTTGAACGGCGTCTCTGTCTATAAGACGCCAGCTAGCATTGAAGAAACGGATGGCTATCCGCTTGGTTTGGCCTATCATTCTGACCGGACTGCTGATCGGGCCAATAGCCAATGGAATGAAGAGGGAGAAGGCGTTCGAGGTACCTCTATGTGGACCAAGGAAAAGGGAGCTTCGGTGACCTATCAGTTTGAAGGCACCAAGGCCTATGTCGTCGCAACTGTGGACCCTGGTCATGGGGAAATGGATGTCTATGTCGATGGCCAAAAGCTAGCGACGGTCAATACCCAAAGCCCAAGCCGCAAACGGAGCCAAAAGGTCTATGAAACGCCAGACTTGGCAGCCGGATCCCACACCTTGACCTTGCTCAATAGCAAGGGAGATGCGATCGCAACGGAAGGGATTTATGCCCTCAATAACCAAGAAAAGGGTCTCTTTGAGTTTGCTCAGCCAACCCTAGCCGTTAAGAAAGGCGACCCAGCGCAAGTCGTCGTCAAGAGAAAAGGTGGCTCTAAAGGAAGTGCTAGTCTTAAATTAATCACAGAACCAGGAACAGGGGTTCATGGCAAGGTTTATAAAGATACCAATGTCACTCTCGAGTTTGCAGATGGAGAGACAGAAAAAACAGTCCAAGTCCCAACCCTTGATTTTGCAGGCAAGGCGACAGATGTCTATGACTTTAAGGTCAAATTGTTGCATCCGGATCAAGGAAGTCTGGTCGGCTTTATTCCAGAGCTGACAGTCCAAGTGATGAACGAGGACCTACTTCCAGAAAATCGTAAAGAAGTGGATGACCAAGATCCAAAACTGCACTACAGCCAAGGTTGGCATCATGAGGCAGACAATCAAAACTTCTCAAATGGAACAGAATCCTGGTCTAGCTTTAACCAAGTGACCGATGAGGAAGGCAAGAAACACATTGATGTGACCATCACCTTTAAGGGAACTGGAGTGGAGGTTCGAGGCGTGGTTGATCCAAGTCATGGTCTCTACAGCGTCACCCTAGACGGAAAAGAAATCACCTTTGAAGAAGGGCGTGGTCATGATTATGAGATCGAAGGCGATCATTACTTCAGTGGCTACGGAGATCAACGCAAACTCGACCAGAGTTTGGTCAATCTGCAAGGCCTAGCAAAAGGATACCACCAGCTACGCTTGCACCTAGATCCAGCCCTCAATGATCCTCAGTCATCTAGAGCCATCCAGGTAGACCGGTTTGTTCTATCAGGAAAAGATAGTCAGTTGCTCAGTCAAGAAGAGCTACAACAGATTATCAAAGAAGGAGTAGAAAAGATCAAGGCTACTTCTCTCGATCGCTTGAAATTAGACCTCAAACCGACTATTCAACATCAATTGACTGAATTGACTCAGTTGTTGAATCAAGAGCGACCAGATTTGGTTGCTGCAGCGAATCAAGTGGAAGCCCTTGAAACCATCTTAAAAGATGCTCACAATTATGAACCGCTGACGCAGACACGACCAGAAGAAGGTGTGCGGGATTTGATTCTTGAAAAACCAGAACTTCTCATCGAAGCGGAGGAGATTCCATTTGAAAGTCAAACGCGTGAGAACAAGGACTTGGCCAAGGGCGAAAGCCGGATCCTTCAATCTGGGAAGGTCGGACGCCGGCTGAAATTGATCGAGGTCCGACAAGAAGAAGGCAAAGAAATTCGGACAGAAGTCGATGCTTTTGTCGAAGTGGAGGCCCAGGACCAGATAACAGAAGTCGGGACGAAGGAAGCGGAAGAAGCTCCTATTATTCCGGATGTGCCACTACCAACAAGTCCAAGTGAAGACTCACAAGAAACGAAACCGCTCCTTCCACCAGAAGATAAAAAAGAAAGTGGAATTTCTCGGCTGTTGACACCGACGGCTTCGAAAGAAACTCCTCTTTCTCCTGTGGTAGAAGCCGTAACTCCAGACACTGTGCAGTCGGAAGAAAAACTGCCACAGACAGGATCAGAGAAGGCAAGTTTCTTAGCCTGGATCGGACTACTCGGCTTAGGCTTCTTAGGCGGAAGAGTAAAATTCGCTCGTCGGAAATCCTAATGCCCCTTCTATAAGAGGTTAGCAATTGCTAACCTCTTTTTTGTTCCTTCTAGCTACCAGTAAGGGGGCTTCAGATTCTATCTCGACGTAGTCTTTGCTTTATTTACAGGCGTAAAAATTGTATAATAGTCAGATAAGGTCAATAATGACATCGTGGATGATGAGACCATTTTTTACCCTCTGAAGAGCAGAGAGCTTATCTAGAATGAAAAGGTTAGAAAGGAGCATCATGGCAAGTAAAAATACATCAGATAGCATTGAGGCCTATATCAAGTCGCTACTGGCTCAAGCAGGCATCGCAGAGCTCAAGAGAAGCGAATTAGCGGATGTTTTCCAAGTTGTTCCTAGTCAAATCAATTATGTGATCAAGACCCGCTTTACCGAAAGTCGAGGCTATATCGTAGAGAGCAAGCGTGGAGGCGGCGGTTATATCCGGATTGGCAAGGTTCAATTTTCAGACCAACACCAGATGCTAAAAGAGCTTGGCGCAAGTATCAGGGGACAAATCAGTCAGACTGTTTTTGGCGATATTCTTCAAATGCTATTTGAAGAAAAACTCCTTACAAAGAGAGAAGCAGAGCTTTTGTCAGTGACGACGACAGACGAGGTTCTGGGAAGTGAAGCCCATCGCTTACGAGCCAATATCCTACGAAAAATTATCCAACAAGTCGATAGAAAGGGAATGTAATCTCCTTATGAACTATTCAAAAGCCCTATTAGAAACGATTGAAGCCGCTCAAATCTTGGCGGGTCATTTTGAGTCCCAAACGCTAGATACCTGGCATATTCTAGTGGCTCTAGCCAATAATCCTTATAGTGTAGCTGGTTCTGTTTTAAGTGACTATCCTATGCAGATTGATGATTTTCAAGATGCGGCTGAGCACATTACGGGTCAAGTCTACCAACGGGATGGCCGCTATGAGGTATTTCCTTTTTCTTTCCGTGTCGAAGAAATCATGAAACGTTCCCAAGAGATTGCCCAGGCAGTCCATGCCAAAAGTCTTGGAACAGAGCATGTCCTCTTGGCGCTTCTATTAGAGAGGGGGACCTTGGCTTCTCAAGTATTGGAGTATGTCGGCTTCCGCTATGATGATCAGGAAGAGGGCATTAAAATCGTCGAGATTCGTAAGAGCTTGGAGCAACGAGCAGGTTGGGACAAGGAAGCTGTCAAGGCCATTCGTTCGCTCTATCGGGCCCAGCAACCCAATCGTCAAACCATGGGAAATATGATGGGCATGCCAGCTTCTACCAGCGGTGGTTTGGAAGACTATACCCGAGATCTGACAGAAATGGCTCGCAATGGCAGTTTGGAACCGGTGATTGGTCGAGGTCAAGAAATCTCGCGGATGATTCAGATTTTGAGCCGCAAAACGAAAAATAATCCGGTCCTTGTTGGGGATGCCGGTGTCGGAAAGACCGCTCTGGCTTTGGGCTTGGCTCAACGGATTGCCAGCGGCGATGTCCCGACGGAGCTGGCTAAGATGCGGGTTTTAGAGTTGGACTTGATGAATGTTGTCGCAGGGACGCGGTTCCGTGGAGATTTTGAAGAGCGGATGAACAACATCATCAATGATATCGAAGAAGATGGCCATGTCATCCTCTTCATTGATGAGCTCCATACCATTATGGGCTCTGGCTCTGGGATTGACTCCACCTTGGATGCGGCCAATATCTTGAAGCCAGCCTTGGCTCGCGGGACCCTACGGACCGTAGGAGCTACTACGCAAGAAGAATACCAAAAACACATTGAAAAAGACGCTGCTCTTTCACGCCGCTTTGCTAAGGTCTTGATTGAGCAACCCTCTGTTGCAGATAGCATTGCGATTTTGCAAGGGCTCAAGAAGACCTATGAACGTCACCACCGTGTTCATATTACGGATGCGGCTATTGAGACAGCTGTTGTCTATGCCAATCGTTATTTGACCAGTCGCCTCTTGCCTGACTCCGCCATTGACCTCTTGGATGAGGCGGCAGCGACCGTGCAAAACAAGGGGCCTCAAGCCGGTCTTCGGTCCGACTTGACAGCTGCTGATCAATCCTTGCTCAAGGGGCAGTGGAAAAAAGTTGCTCAGTTGCTAAAAGAAGATGCCAGTCCAAAAGGCTACCAGCTAGAAGTCAAGGAAGAGGATATCCTGAAGACGCTCAGTCAATTGTCAGGCATTCCTGTGGAGAAACTAACCCAAACAGCAGCTAAGAAATACCTTGAATTGGAAGCAGAACTTCATAAGCGCGTGATCGGTCAGGATCAGGCTGTCTCAAGTATCAGCCGAGCGATTCGTCGCAATCAGTCGGGAATTCGTTCTCACAAACGGCCAATTGGCTCCTTCCTCTTCCTCGGTCCCACTGGGGTCGGGAAGACTGAGCTGGCGAAGGCGCTGGCTGAAGTCCTCTTTGATGACGAGTCCGCTTTGATCCGCTTTGATATGAGTGAATACATGGAGAAATTTGCGGCCAGTCGTCTCAACGGTGCCCCTCCAGGCTATGTCGGTTATGAAGAAGGGGGCGAGTTGACGGAAAAAGTCCGCAACAAACCTTATTCAGTCCTCTTGTTTGATGAGGTGGAAAAAGCCCATCCAGATATCTTTAACGTTCTCTTGCAAGTCTTGGATGACGGTGTCTTGACCGACAGCAAGGGACGCAAGGTAGATTTCTCCAATACCATTATTATCATGACCTCAAACTTGGGAGCTACCGCTTTACGAGATGATAAGACAGTTGGCTTTGGAGCCAAGGATATTCGCTTTGACCAAGCCAATATGGAGAAACGCATCTTCGAAGAGTTGAAGAAGACTTATCGACCAGAGTTTATCAACCGGATTGATGAGAAGGTTGTCTTCCATAGCTTGACCAGTGATCAAATGCATGAGATTGTCAAGATTATGGTGAAACCGCTGATTCAATCTCTAGCAGAGAAAGGCATTACTCTGAAATTCCAAGCGTCTGCCCTTAAATGGCTGGCGACTCACGGATATGATCCAGAGATGGGAGCACGTCCTTTGCGCCGGACCATCCAGACCCAGGTGGAAGACTACTTGGCAGAGATCCTCTTGAGAGGAGAAGTGGCTGAAGGGCAAACCCTCAAGGTAGGTGTCAAGTCTGGTCAGCTTAACTTCACGATTGACTAGGAGGATATGCAGTGCCTCTCAAACGCTTGACCCGAATCACCCTCTTAGCAGCCCTCTGTGTGGTACTGAGACAAGCCTTTGCCTTCTTGCCCAATGTCCAACCCATTAGTGCCATTTTCTTTTTACTGGTGCTATTTGAAGACTGGCAATTTGCCTGTTTGGTGATGGCGGTCACCATGTTTACCTCGGCTTTTCTCTTGGGGATGAGCCCAGTGGTGCTCGCTCAGATACTGGCCTTTGGCCTCCTCTTGACTCTTTGGCGGGGGCTTTACCGCCATCTGTCTTTGCAAGTTCAAACCCTGGTGGTCGGCATCTTATCCTTTCTCTACGGGATAGTGATTGACAGTCTTTATGCGGTTCTCTACCACATGCCTTGGTGGACCTATGCACTGGTGAATGGCTTTAGCTTTAACCTAGCCCACACCCTTTCCACCGCCTGTTTTTACCCTCTACTTTATATAGTATTTAGGAGATTGTATTATGAAAAAAACACTTTATAGTTTCTTTGCTGTCCTAGCAGCTCTTGTATTGGTCAGTTGCGGACAAAGCACACCATCGACTACGGAAAGCTCAGCTTCTAGCTCACAAGTAGCGAAAGAAAAACAAAGTACCATTACGGTCAGTATCGCCCCTGAAGGGCAAGAAGCTCAAAGCAAGACCTTGAAGGTTGCTGAAAAAGCCAACCTGATGGAAGTCCTGAAAGCTAACTACAAGATTGAGGAAAAGAGTGGCCTCATCACCTCAATCGATGGCGTAGCCCAGGACGAAAGCAAGGGACTCTATTGGATGTACAAGATCAATGGAGAGATGGCACCAAAAGGGGCAGCAGAAACAACTGTCCAAGATGGAGATACCATTGAATTTTATCAAGAAGTTTATCAATAAGAAAAAGAGTGAATGCTTGGAGTAGGGCTCCATTTGTTCACTCTTTTTTGAAACTAGTTTCTATTTTTTATAAGACTTGCAAATCCTCTTGACTTCCCCATAGATGAATGTTACAATTATATTACAAAATGTAACAAATGTTACAAAAGAGAGGTATTGCCATGAAAACGAAAGGAACCTTCTTTAGTCTATCTACCCTTGCTCTAACAGCTGTTCTTCTCTTAAACGGATGTGGATCAGAAAAGAAAAAGGAAACCAGTCCATCTTCAACTAGTAAAATTGTGCAAGTGAAACAAAGCTCTAGAAGTAAAAAAGAAGAGAAAAAGACCACAAGCAAAATCACACAAAGCACAGAAGTTGCACAATCTCCTTCCATCGCTTCGAGCGAAACACAAGCGAGCCAAGAAAATCCATCAACTTCAGTGACACCAAGAGTTCCAGAAGTCAGTCAAGGCCTGGTTCCAACTCCTTCCAAAGAAACAAAACCAGCAGTGAACCCAGCACCAGAAAAACAAAAACGTCCTAGCTTGGAAGAAGGTCGCACGACTGCCAAAGAACAAGCCTCTAAGACAGAGAACCCACGCTATAAAGGTGTCTTGAGCTATGCCTCAGGGGATTATTCAGGAGCAGCAGGTAGTTGGACCGACGGTCGCGATACAGGCGTAACGATTGGTCAAGGAGGGCAAGTAACCATTCAAACTCCTGGTGGCGATGCAGTGGGATATACGATTGGAAGCTATGAATACAACTTGGACCATGGTCATTACCATGCTGGCTTGATTTCTACCCAAGATGGATCTGTAGCTAGCCTGGATATAGTTGTCGGTCAAGATGGTCAAGTGGCAAGTGTTCAAGTGACAGAAAATGGCCATGTGCATGCCCTTGTTCGGGAATAATGGCTCGCTACTGAGAAAATTAAAAAAAGATTGAAATCAGAGATTCAATTCTGTATAATAACATACAGAGTTGAATCTTTTTAATTTTTATTT
>NZ_CAJPOU010000026.1 GCF_905372335.1 Streptococcus sp. A12 | reverse complement strand
ATTTTGTCTCTAGCCCTGGTCCCTTTGTCAATATGATTACGCTCTTTGCGCTCTTGGCTATATCCCAAGGCTTGATGAGTTTTTACAATGTCTTTTACGAAAGCAAGGATTTACAATTTTACCGTCCCTATGCCTTTTCGGATGCAGAAGTGATTGCAGGAAAGAGTATTTCGGTCATCTTAGTGCTCCTGATGGCCCTGCTTCCAATGCTGAGTTATTTCATCATTCTTCCTATTCAAGCAGGGGGAAATGTTTTGGTGGGGCTCCTTCTTGGCCTTATTTGCGCCATGATTCTCCTCTCCATCCTCTTTTTAGGCACCTTGTTCCTATCACATCTGATTACCAAATCAGCTGTCTTTAAGAAACACACCAGTTTGGTGTCTAACCTCATCATTGGATTGAGTAGTCTCATTTCCATTGGAGCCTATCTCTATATCAATATGCTCCAGTCAGAGCACTCGGTAGCTGGTGATCTGGTCACTCAACCCAGCATTTTTCCTCCGATAGAGGTCTTTCATACCTTTATCTTGAATCCTTTGGATTCAGGAGCTCTACTTGGGATGTTGGCTTGGGTATTGGTTCTAGCAGTCCTCCTTTGGCTGGTAAAAAGTCAGGTCTTGCCTCATTTCTATGATGCTGCCCTTGAGGTTTCTTCTAGCCATGCGGTCAAGGAGCGAGTCAGTCAGATGAAGCTAGGAGATCAGAAGGCCTTTCATCGCTTTACCGTTTCCTATCATAAACGGCTTTTGAGTGATGGTACCTTGCTGACGCAGGTTATCTTCATGATGGCAATTTTCCCTTATTTGTTCACATTTGGCTTGTTTTTAGGAGCATCGCGAGCTTCCCTCCAAATTGAAAACTACCTCACGCCCCAATACCTGCTTCCTTTATCGTTGATTGCTTTTATGATTGGAGTCTTTAACTCTGTGGAAAGCTTGACCAGTATTGGAATCTCCTTGGAGCGGGAAAATTTCGCTTATCTCCGTTCCCTTCCGATTGACTTTAAACGCTATTGTTTGAAAAAATTTTGGATCCTCTTTTCGGTTCAGTCTGCTTTACCGATCGTGCTCTTAGTAGGGGTATCTTGCTACTTTGGGGTCCATCCCCTCTCCCTTCTAGCTATGCTGTTGATTTGGTTTTTGACCAGTTTGAGTTTGAGTGTGATCGCTTTTAGACGAGACTACAAGCTTTTAACGACCAATTGGTCGACTGTAACGGATCTGATGAACCGTAATAGAGGAAATGCTGCCCTGAGAGGCTTATTAATCTTTATCTTTATTATCGTCATGCTGATTTTGATAGGATTTGCTTTCTATCTCTCTGCTGTGGCCTTCACCACCTTGATTGCTAGTGTGATTTATCTTCTCATTGCAACTATAGGAGCTCTTGCAACTGTTTCTATCTATAAACGTACTTTTTATAAATTTAACCAAGAGATTGGTGAATAAAAAAATTCCCTCTGGTCCTGACCGGAGGGAATCTGTATGGTAAAAGAGAGTGGGACAGAAATCGGTAATTCGTTAGAATTCGATTTCGTCGTCCCACCTCCGCACAGTTGAGTAGGGCTGTAAAAGCTGATGAAATCAGCGTAGTAGAGCCCACTCAACCACTGCGTCTTGCTCGATAATCCAAAGACAATTGAGAGGCTAGGACTTTTGTCCCAGCCTCTTTTAAAGTTTGTTGTTAAATTTCATAGCCGATTAAGAGGCCACCTTCTTCAGCGTAAAAGCTGCAGAGGCCAGAGGTCGGAAGAACTTCGATATCCGCATTGGCGAACTTTTCATGGACCAAGGCAGAGAGTTGTTCTACGAATTTATCGTTGCGGCGGTGAGCGATGGTGATGTGTCCACCTTTATAGCCGGCTTTGAGTATTTCTTCAAAAGTAGTGGAAATAGCTTTCTTTTGGCCACGGGCTTTATGAAGGAGTTCAAGGGTTCCGGTATCGCTGGCTTGGCCGACCATACGGATGTTTAAGAGGCCGACAACCGTTCCGATAATTTTATTAAGTCGACCATTTTTAACCAAATTATCGACCTTAGCCAGGACAAAGATCAGTTTGGTTTTTTCTTGGTATTTGGTGATGACTTCGACCACTTGATCAAAGTCAAGGTCTTGAGCGATGAGTTGATGGAGTTTGCGGACGAGGAGGTCCACTTCACCACCAGCCGATAAACTATCGATCACATGGATATTGCTTGCAGGATGGTCTTCTAGATAAAGCTTTTTAGCGACCTGAGCACTATTGTGGCTACCAGACAAAGTACCAGTGATGGTAACAACGATGATATTATCAGCACCTTCAAAGGCTTTCATATAGTCATCGGGACTAGGACAAGCCGATTTGGAAGCAGTAGTAGTAGCATACATATCTTCCATCATTTTATCTGTATCAAGCTTGGCGTCGTCTGTGTAGATGGTCTCACCAATCTGAATGGTAAGGGGAACTGAAACAAAGCTAGTATCTGATGCAGCACTTTCATAAGTACGATAATCACAGCCAGAATCTGCAATAATTTTCCATTTCATTTTTATTACCTCAAAATGTAAAAAATTGTACATTGACAAGTAGTTAGTCTTTTTTTACAATTATATCATGAAGTTGCATTCTCTGAAAGCAGATACATTCAGATGATACAGATAGAAAGTAAGTGTTATGGCAGAAAGAAAGATATCAGAAAAATCCTTAGCAAATCTAAAGCGATCCAATCAAGAAAGCAATGCCATCACACGAGAATCCTTGGAGATTTCCCTGCTTCAGTTGTTGGATAAAAAGGACTTGAAAAAGATTACCATTTCAGAATTGGTGGAGAGAGCAGGCGTTTCTCGTGCAGCTTTTTACCGAAATTATGAGTCAAAAGAAGAATTGCTCGAATCAATCTTCCAATCAACTGTTTCGAAGATTACCAAGTCTCTGGAAGGCTATAATTTTAAGACCGATTTGTACCAGATATGGGTTTATCTCTTTAAAGAGGCCAAGAAGGAAGCCCGCATTATCAGCTTGGCTGTCGATTATAATTTTGAGAAACTGCTCACCAAGGCTGTTTATGAATTTCTGGAAAAGAGAATTAAAAGTCAGAAATCTTCACAAGGGCCAGCTAGTTATTTGAATTCCTTCCTCAGCTCAGCTATTGTCTCTGTTCTGGCCAAATGGATCAAGGATGGCATGAAGGTGCCGGCGGAGAAGATGGCTTCCTTAGGTCTTCCCTTGTTTCCTCAAAAGAAAAGAAAATAAGAAAAATGATCTACTAGATCGAGTGTTTACTTCGATTCCAGTAGATCATTTTTTACGTTATCTAGAAAACGGTCCAGTTCCTTTTGGTTCTTGAGAGAGATGAATTTTTCGGGGTAGGTGGAGTGGATGTTTTGATACCTTTCTCTGGCAGTTTTTGTTCGTCCATCCCAGAGAATCCAACGGATGAATTCCCAGTCAAAGCGTTCAGGGCAGCCTGCTGCCATACTCTCACGGACACATCCTTTATAACGGCGGTATCGTTTCCACCCTCTATAGAGGCAGTTCCAATGAGAGAAGTTGAGAAAGATAATCTGATCTGCTTGCTCCATTCTCTCCTCATAGCAGCACCAAGAGTAATTGCCATCAATGACCCAGTCTCTATGATCGCTGAGAAACTGTTTCAATTCTTGCTCCATCCAATCTCGGTCACTGTCTATCCAACCCGGTTGAAATTGAAGGGTATCCATGTGGATCTTGGGGATGGAGTAGTAGCGGGCTAGGTTTTCAGCCAAAGTTGACTTGCCAGATCCTGAATAGCCGATAATCGTAATTTTCATCTCTTCTCCTTATTTGGAAGCAACAAAAAAAGCTCCGAGGAGCTCATTTTGTATGCAATGCTTGATTAGCCAAGTTTTGCTGCAAGACGTGCTTTATCACGGCTAGCTTTGTTTTTGTGGATCAAACCTTTAGTTTCTGCTTTATCGATAGCTGAGCTAGCAGCGCGGTAAAGTTCTTCAGATGGGTTTGCTTCAAAAGCTTTGATTGCAGTACGCATAGCTGATTTTTGAGCCGAGTTTTTTTCGTTTTGTTTAACGTTCAATTCAGCGCGTTTGATAGCTGATTTAATGTTTGCCAATTTTTTCACCTCCAATGATATTCTAACTCTCTTATTATATCTGAAAACTTTTCTTTTGACAAGCCCAAACTAATTTTTCTTCGAATCGCTATTTCTTAAAGACCATATTGTCATATAATTCTTATCTCTTGAGATAGATTTCATCGATCTCATGGTTGGCAGATTTGTGCAGGATCAGTTCGGCTCGGTTCCGGGTGGGCTCGATATAGTCTTTTAGATTTAAGAGGTTGATCGACTCCCATACCTGATGAGCGAAGGCGAGGACTTCTTCTTCAGGTTGCTTGGTAAAGCGGTGGTAGTAGTTGCTTGGGTCATCTTTCGCACGGTCTAACAACTTTTTAAAGCGATCGATATACCAGGACTCAATATTGGCAACCTCAGCATCCACATAGATGGAAAAGTCAAAGAAGTCTGTCATATAGAGCCGATCATTTTGAGGATTCTGAAAGACGTTGATCCCTTCTACGATAATAAAGTCCGCAGCTTGGATGGTTTGCTTCTGGTCAGGGACGATATCATAAATCTCGTGAGAATAGACAGGGATCTGATAGCTTTGACCATTTTTGAGTTGGTTGAGGAAATCCAAAAGGAGCTCCATATCATAACTTTCAGGGAAGCCCTTGCGATTGAGAATGTTTTGTTCAATCAAGGTGGCGTTGGGATACAAGAAACCATCGGTGGTCACCAATTCAACAGTAGAATCTGAAAAGGTCCGAGAAAGAAGGATTTGAAGGAGACGACTCGTCGTTGATTTGCCGACAGCCACGCTCCCTGAAATTCCAATCATAAAAGGCTGTTTTTTACTTTCCTGTTGGAGAAAGATGCCTTTGGAGAAAGCTAAATCCTCTTTCGCTTTTTTGTAGATTTGAATCAGGTGTGTCAAGGGTAAGTAGATATCTGTCACATCTTGTAAACTAATGAGGTCATTAAAACTCTTGATCGAATTCAATTCCTCTTCAGACAGAGGAGGGGTCGATTTCCGGTGGAGATTTTGCCAAGTTTGTCGATTGATTTTTTCGAAGTGTAGAAATTCTTTATCCATTGCAAGCCTTTCCTCCATAGTGACCTTTAGTATATCAGTTTTGAGATCTTCTGTAAACGATTTAAAAATAGGTTAAATTATGCTATAATGCTAATATGAGTAAAATGTACTATGATGAACATCCAGATGCCCAACATGATATCCACGAGTTAGATGTGGTCCTTCTAGGAGAGCAGATGAAATTTTTGACGGATGCGGGCGTTTTCAGTAAGAAAATGATCGACTTTGGTAGCCAGGTCCTCTTATCTTGTTTGTCCTTCCAGCAAGGAGAGACGGTTTTGGATGTCGGTTGTGGGTATGGTCCACTTGGTCTCTCTTTGGTTAAGGCCCAAGGGATCCATGCGACTATGGTAGACGTTAATACACGGGCTTTAGATCTAGCTCAGAAAAACGCAGATTTAAATCAAGTTGAAGCAAAGATCTTCCAATCCAATGTTTATGATCAGGTTGAGGGAAGTTTTGATCATATTATCAGTAATCCTCCCATTCGAGCTGGGAAAAAGGTAGTTCATGAAGTGCTTTCGGGGAGTTTTGACCATTTGAATCCTGGTGGAGACTTAACCATTGTCATTCAGAAAAAACAGGGAGCTCCAAGTGCGAAGGCCAAAATGGAGGAAGTCTTTGGGAATTGTGAAATCCTCAAAAAAGACAAGGGATATTATATTTTAAGGAGTGAAAAAGTCACATGAGAGCTGTAGATATCATTCAGAAAAAACGTGATGGCATTGAGTTGAGTAAAGATGAGATTCATTGGTTGATCGAAGGCTATGTGGCTGGAACAGTACCTGATTATCAAATGGCTGCCTTTGCCATGGCGGTTTATTTCAAGGGGATGACGACCCGAGAAATCTCAGATTTGACCATGAAGATGGTGGAGACAGGGGAGCAATTCGACCTTTCCGCTATTAAAGGCATCAAGGTGGACAAACACTCAACAGGTGGTGTAGGAGACAAAGTAACAATTGTACTGGCACCTCTAGTGGCTAGCTTTGGCGTCCCAGTTGCCAAGATGAGCGGTCGTGGTCTTGGACATACAGGGGGGACCATCGATAAGCTAGAATCCATTAAAGGATTCCAAATTGAGCGGACCCAGAAAGAGTTCATTAAACAAGTACAAGAGATTGGTCTTTCTGTCATTGGGCAGTCGGACCAATTGGTCATGGCGGATAAGCTTCTCTATGCGCTCCGGGATGTGACAGCGACGGTTGATACGATTCCATTGATTGCTAGCTCTGTCATGAGTAAGAAGATTGCGGCTGGAGCAGATGCCATCCTTCTCGATGTCACCGTTGGAGAAGGGGCCTTTATGAAGACCATTGAAGAGGCGCGTGAACTGGCTCGTACCATGGTGAATCTTGGAAATGCTGTCGGGCGCAAGACCATTGCTGTCTTGACAGATATGAGCCAGCCTTTAGGAACCAGCATCGGGAACCGTCTCGAAATTCTTGAAGCCTTAGATATTCTTCAAGGAAAAGGCAGAGAAGATGTAACCCACTTTATTTGTGAATTAGCCCAAATTATGTTGGAGCTTGGTGGGGTGATGGCCAGCTTGGAAGAAATCAAGCAGCATCTAACAGCCGGCAAAGCACTGAAGAAGTTTGAAGAAATGGTCCTTGCTCAAGGTGGAGATTTAGACGATCTCTATCGTCCAGTTCAGGTAAAAGAACAAGTGCCTGTCTATGCAGAAGAGGATGGCTATATTGCAGCCTTGCCTGCTATGGAACACGGACTCTTCGCTATGCGTCTGGGGGCTGGAAGAGCTGTCAAATCAGATGATTTAGACTATGAAACAGGGGTTGTTTTCGCCAAGAAGGTCGGGGATCCTGTTCAAAAAGGGGACCTTGTTGCAACTATTTATACAAATTTAGAAATTTGTCAAAAAACCATTGCAGAATTCCAAAAAAATGTTAAAATACTAGACAAGGTTGTAAGCGTTTCAGAAATTATTGAAATTGTTTCGTAATTCGTTTGGGGGAGATTTATTAATGAAATTAAACAAATACATTGACCACACATTATTAAAACCTGATGCACAACAAGAACAAATCGAGGCTTTGATCGAAGAAGCGAAAGAATATGATTTTGCAAGTGTTTGTGTCCAACCGACCTGGGTCAACTTCGCTGCAGAAGGACTTCGGGATTCAGATGTAAAAGTGTGTACGGTAATTGGTTTCCCTCTTGGCGCGAACACACCTGCTGTTAAGGCATTTGAAACTCAAAATGCTATCCAAAATGGAGCCGATGAAATCGATATGGTCATCAATATCGGTGCCTTGAAATCAAAAAATCTAACATTAGTAGAAGAGGACATTCAGGCTGTTGTAGATGCAAGTGGTGATCGCTTGGTAAAAGTGATAATCGAAACCTGCTTGTTAACTGAAACTGAAAAAGTAGTGGCTTGTCAGATTGCCAAATTGGCAGGAGCAGACTTTGTCAAAACTTCGACTGGTTTCTCTACCGGAGGAGCAACTGTTGAGGATGTTGCCCTCATGCGCCAGGTTGTTGGACCGGATATGGGAGTGAAAGCATCTGGAGGTACTCGTAGCTATGAGGATGCACAAGCCATGATCCAAGCGGGTGCTAACCGAATCGGCACTTCCTCTGGAGTAGCCATCATGAAGGGAGAAGTAGCCCATGGCGACTACTGAGTTGATTGACCTAGCTGTAAAAACAAGTGAGAATGCTTATGTACCTTATTCTCATTTTCCAATTGGAGCTGTTCTTGTGACAGATGAGGGGAAGATTTATACAGGCGTCAATATTGAAAATGCGAGCTTCGGCTTGACCAATTGTGGCGAGCGGACAGCCATCTTTAAGGCTGTTTCAGAAGGAGAGCGTTCATTTAAGGAATTAATTATTTATGGTCAGACGGAAAAACCAGTTTCACCCTGTGGTGCTTGTCGCCAGGTGATGGCTGAATTTTTCGAGCCAGACCTACCGGTTACTCTGGTAGCCAAAGATAAATCGACGGTCGTGATGACGGTCAAGGAATTGCTTCCATATTCCTTTACAGATCTTACCTAGTAGCTTCTGTAAAGGCGGTCTATTGACCCTTTCATTAATCCGCAACTTAGTTGCATATCTTATTTAGGAGGTTCAGAAATGAACAAGAAACAATGGTTAGGCCTAGGTCTAGTAACTGTCGCTGCAATCGGACTTGCTGCATGTGGAAATCGTGCGTCTCGCAAAGATTCTTCAGATGCAAAAACTGATTTAAAAGCTGCTATCGTTACTGACACAGGTGGTGTTGATGATAAATCATTTAACCAATCTGCATGGGAAGGTCTACAAGCTTGGGGTAAAGAAAACGGTCTTTCTAAAGATAACGGATTCACTTATTTCCAATCTACAAGTGAAGCAGATTTTGCGAATAACTTTAGCCAAGCTGCTACAAACGGCTACAAATTAGTTTACGGTGTTGGATACAAACTTGCTCCAGCTGTTACAGCTGCTGCAGATGAAAATGCTGACATCAACTACGTTATCATTGACTCTGTTGTAAGCGATAAAAAGAACGTAGCATCTGCTGTTTTTGCGGATAATGAAGCTGCTTACCTTGCAGGGGTTGCTGCTGCCAAAACAACTAAGACTAACAAAGTTGGTTTCATCGGTGGAGCACGTGGTGAAGTTATCACTCGTTTCGAAAAAGGATTTGAAGCAGGCGTGAAGTCTGTAAACAAAGATATTTCAGTAGATGTACAATATGCTGAAGACTTCAACAACCCTGAAAAAGGAAGAACTATTGCAGCGACACAATACGCTGCAGGAGCTGACGTTATTTACCAAGCTGCTGGTGGTACAGGAGCTGGTGTCTTCAAGGAAGCTAAAGACTTGAACGAGAAGAAAAATGAAGACGAAAAAGTTTGGGTTATTGGTGTAGACCGTGACCAAGTCGACGAAGGTAAATACACTTCAAAAGATGGTAAAGAATCTAACTTCGTATTGGCTTCAACTTTGAAACAAGTTGGTAAAACTGTTCAAGAAATCGCAACTCAAACTGCTGATGGCAAATTCCCAGGTGGAAAAGTGATCACATTTGGTTTGAAAGATGGTGGTGTCGATTTGACAACTTCTAATCTTTCTAAAGATGCTAAAAAAGCAGTAGAAGATGCTAAAAAACAAATTATCGATGGTAGTGTAAAAGCACCTGAGAAATAAAACCTTCCAGAAGCGATCCATCCTTCTTGGGTCGCTTTTTTATGAGGTGTTGAGACATTTTGTCTCAATAGAACTTACTAACTCGTTTAGCAGGTCCTACTGAAATAAAATATAGTTTTCTAGAAAGGAATATTCGAATGGCACACGAAAACGTCATTGAGATGCGTGAAATTACCAAAATCTTTGGTGAATTTGTCGCAAACGACAAAATCAACCTCGAATTGCGTAAAGGTGAAATTCATGCACTTCTTGGTGAAAATGGAGCTGGGAAATCAACCCTGATGAATATGTTGGCTGGTCTTTTGGAACCAACGAGTGGAGAAATTGTGGTCAATGGGAAGTCTGAAAAACTAGATTCTCCTTCAAAGGCTGCTTCTCTAGGGATCGGGATGGTTCACCAGCACTTCATGTTGGTGGAAGCTTTCACTGTTGCAGAAAATATCATTCTTGGTAGCGAAGTCACTAATAAAGGTGTATTAGATTTGAAAAAGGCTAATGCAGATATCCTTGAGTTGTCAGAACGCTACGGCTTGGCTGTGGACCCTACAGCAAAGGTTGAAGATATTTCTGTTGGGGCTCAACAACGTGTAGAAATCTTGAAAACGCTCTATCGCGGAGCTGATATTCTGATTTTCGACGAGCCTACTGCAGTGTTAACTCCTGCTGAAATTTTTGAGTTGATGGGAATCATGAAAACCCTTGTTAAAGAAGGGAAATCTATCATCCTTATCACTCACAAACTAGATGAAATTCGTGCCGTTGCAGACCGTGTCACAGTTATTCGTCGTGGTAAATCTATTCAAACTGTTGGTATCGAAGGTGCTACCAATAAAGATTTGGCAGAAATGATGGTTGGGCGCTCAGTTTCTTTCGTAACAGAAAAAGAAGAAGCACAGCCTAAAGAAGTGGTTCTTGCAATTTCTGACTTGGTCGTGAATGAAAACCGTGGTGTTCCTGCGGTTAAAGAGCTATCTCTTGATGTTCGCGCAGGTGAAATTGTTGGGATTGCAGGGATTGATGGGAACGGTCAGAGTGAATTGATCCAGGCGATTACCGGACTTCGCAAAGTCAAATCAGGTAGTATCAAAATTAAGGGACAAGAAGTTGTAGGCTTTTCCCCACGTAAGATTACTGAAATGAATGTCAGCCACGTGCCTGAAGATCGTCATCGTGATGGTCTTGTTCTCGAAATGATGCTTTCTGAAAACATCGCACTTCAAACTTACTACAAAGAACCACTTAGCAAAAATGGTGTTTTGAATTACAATCAAATTAATTCCTATGCCCGCAAGTTGATGGAAGAATTTGACGTTCGTGCAGCTAACGAGATTGTGCCAGCAAGTGCTCTATCAGGAGGAAATCAACAGAAGGCCATTATTGCTCGTGAAGTTGATCGGAATCCAGATTTGTTGATCGTTAGCCAACCGACACGTGGATTGGACGTTGGTGCGATTGAGTACATCCATAAACGTTTGATTGCTGAACGTGATAAAGGGAAAGCCGTCCTCGTAGTCAGCTTCGAATTAGATGAAATTCTAAATCTATCCGACCGGATTGCTGTTATTCATGATGGAAAAATCCAAGGTATTGTGAAGCCATCTGAGACCAACAAACAAGAGCTTGGTATTCTTATGGCTGGTGGAGAAATCAAGGAGGCTTCAAATGAATAAAAATACAAGACAAATTGCTATTCCTTTTATTTCTGTAATCCTAGGAATCGTCCTCGGAGCCATTATCATGTGGATCTTTGGTTATGATGCTCTTTGGGGTTATGAAGAACTCTTCAAGACAGCTTTTGGTTCCATTAAAAATGTGGGTGAAATATTCCGTACTATGGGGCCACTGATTTTGATCGCTCTCGGATTTGCGGTAGCCAGTCGAGCTGGATTTTTCAATGTCGGCTTACCAGGACAAGCTTTAGCTGGTTGGATTGCGGCAGTATGGTTTGCTTTGTCCTTCCCAGATATTCCGCGTATCCTAATGATTCCTTTGACGGTCCTTGTGGCTGCAATTGCCGGTGGTCTCATTGGTTTAATTCCAGGACTTCTGCGAGCATTTTTGGGTACGAGTGAAGTCATCGTTACTATTATGATGAACTACATCGTCCTGTTTGCTGGAAATGAAATTATCCGGAACTTCCCTAAAAAGTTCATGGTCGATTCTGAATCTAGTATCACAGTAGGAGCAAATGCAAGTTATCGCCTCGGGTTCTTGACAGAATTGACTAAGTCACGGATGAATATCGGTATCTTTATCGCCTTGATTGCTGTTGCAGTTATTTGGTTCATTATTAAGAAAACAACACTTGGTTTTGAAATCCGTTCCGTTGGTCTCAACCCCAATGCTTCAGACTATGCAGGGATGTCGGCTAAACGTACCATCATCCTTTCCATGGTGATTTCAGGTGCCCTTTGTGGGATTGGAGGAGCTGTAGAAGGGATTGGTACCTTCCAGAACGTTTATGTTCAAGCTGGTTCCTTGGCTGTTGGATTTAATGGGATGGCAGTGGCTCTCCTTGCTAGCAATTCCCCTATTGGGATTGTCTTTGCTGCCTTCTTGCTTGGAACCTTGCAAACAGGGGCTCCAGGTATGATCACAGCGACTATTCCACCAGAACTTGTCAATATTGTGACAGCTTCGATCATCTTCTTTGTAAGTGCTCACTATATTATCGAAAAATACATCAAGCCTAAAAAACAAATGAAAGGAGTAGAGTAAGGATGAATATTGTTGCTATACTAACGATTCTTGTATCGAATATGCTGGTCTATGCTGCTCCCCTCATTTTCACTAGTATCGGAGGTGCCTACTCCGAACATGCTGGTGTCGTTAATGTCGGTTTGGAAGGGATCATGGTTATGGGAGCTTTCACAGGAGTCGTGTTTAACTTGACTTTTGCTGGTTCTCTTGGAGGCATGACAATCTGGTTATCTCTCCTTGCAGGCGGTTTGGTTGGTCTCATTTTCTCTGCTATCCATGCGGTAGCGACTATTAACTTCCGTGCTGACCATGTGGTGAGTGGTACGGTATTGAATTTGTTGGCTCCTGCCTTAGCCGTCTTCTTGGTTAAAGCTATTTACGGAAAAGGCCAAACCAACAATATCGATTTGTCATTTGGTAAATTTGATTTTCCTTTCTTGTCTGATATTCCTGTCATTGGTGATATCTTCTTCAAGAATACTAGCTTAATGGGATATGTAGCGATTGCATTTTCATTTGTAGCATGGTTTATCATGTTTAAAACGAAATTCGGTCTTCGTCTTCGCTCAGTTGGTGAACACCCACAAGCTGCGGATACACTCGGTATCAATGTTTACCTCATGCGTTACTATGGTGTGCTCATCTCTGGATTTTTAGGAGGAGTTGGGGGTGCCTTGTATGCACAATCTGCTTCTGTCAATTTCTCTGCCACTACCATTGTGGGACCTGGATTTATCGCCCTAGCGGCAATGATCTTTGGTAAATGGAGCCCAATCGGAGCCATGCTATCCAGTCTATTCTTTGGACTTTCACAAGCCTTGGCGGTTGTATCTACGCAGATTCCTTTCCTTGCCCATATTCCTGGAGTATACCTCCGTATTGCTCCGTATGTGTTGACCATCATCGTCTTAGCGGCCTTCTTTGGTAAGTCGGTTGCACCGAAAGCAGATGGTGTGAACTACATCAAATCGAAATAAAAGCCTCCCTTATGGAGAAAGAAAGCACGAGTCATTCGGACTCGTGCTTTTTTGTGCTTATGGATTGGTTTGCATTTCTGAAAGTAGGTTTTCAGCTGTCGTAGTCGGTAAGATCCGCAGGCGTTTTAGTGAGTAGAGACCATCGTCTAGACTAGCTAGTCCATTATTGGTTGTTAAGCCCATTTTATAGCCATTGTTTTTTGCTAGTTCCATGGTGACGTCAGAGTAGCGACCGGCTGGGTAGACAATGGTAGTAGTGGTTTGGTTGAGTTTCTTGTCTAGTACTTGTTTGGAATTTGATAGTTCAGATTCCTGACGAGAGCTATCTGATTGGGCCAAATCTGGGTGAGATACCGTATGACTCTCAAACGTCATACCTTGATCTTTCATTTCTTTGATCTGATCGAAGGTTAAAACACTGGGTCTTTCTTCGTCAGAAAAAGAAGTAATGATATTGTTGGTTGCGGTCATTTGGTATTTTTTTAGGAGAGGATAGACAATGGTATAAAAGTCTGCAATTCCATCATCAAAGGTCAACCAAACGACTTTTCCCCCTTCAGGCAGTTCATTTTTAGTGAGTGCGCGATAGGCTTCTTCAGGCGTCAAGGTGTAGTAACCGGCCTCTTTTAAGGCTTTGAGATGACTTTCAAAAGTTTCTGGTGCCACGATGAGATTGGCATTGGCTTCTTCAGACGGAGCCATCGTGTGAACAGCGTGGTACATGAGAATTGGAATTTTTACAGGTTGATCTTGTTTTACCCATTTAGTGGTGGAATCTTGTTGCTTCGTAGATTGGCTTGTATTTGTTTCTGCCTGACTCACAGTCTGACTTGTATTTGTAACTTGCTTGACAGCAACGGGAGTGCTAGGACCCCGTTTCAATAGGAGAAAGCTTAAAATGAAGATGCAGGATAGCAAAAAAGCATTTAAAACAAGTAGCAATCGTATTTTCTTTGGTACACGTCTTTTTCGGTGATTCATAGAGACCCCTTTCTAATTCATTATCATTATATCATAGGGGCAGGAAATCTCTTCAAGACAAAGTTACAAATGGAGTAAAATTTTGGGGAATCTCCTTGACTTTTGAAGGAATGGCTTGCTAGTAGGTTTAGTGAGAAGATTTAAATCAGAGAAAGTAGAGTTCTTGTAGAGGAAGAAGGCCATAGAACTAGTCAGAAGGGGTTTGTTTTTGATATAATAGACTATATTAGATTTTTAAGGAGACCAACATGTCTGTAAAAATTGCCTTACTAGGATTTGGGACGGTAGCAAGTGGTGTGCCGTTTCTATTAAAAGAAAATGGTGATAAGATCTTCCAAGCTGCTCAGTCTGAAATTGAAGTAACTAAAGTTCTTGTCAAGGATGAAGAAGAGAAAGCCCGCTTATTAGCTGCAGGGAACGATTTTAACTTTGTAACAAATATTGACCAAATTATTGAAGACGCAGAAGTTTCAATCGTTGTTGAATTGATGGGTCGAATTGAGCCAGCTAAGACCTTTATTACACGTGCTCTTCAAGCTGGAAAACATGTCGTAACAGCTAATAAAGATTTGCTTGCGGTTCATGGAGCTGAGTTGATTGCGATTGCCAAAGAGCATGGCGTTGCCCTCTATTATGAAGCAGCAGTAGCTGGAGGCATTCCAATTCTTCGGACCTTGGTAAACTCTCTCGCTGCAGATAAGGTGACTCGCGTCCTCGGTGTGGTCAATGGAACCTCCAACTTTATGATGACCAAGATGGTCGAAGAGGGCTGGTCTTATGAAGATGCTTTAGCTAAGGCTCAAGAGTTGGGCTATGCGGAAAGTGATCCAACCAATGACGTAGATGGGATTGATGCAGCCTACAAGATGGTGATTTTGAGCCAGTTTGCTTTTGGGATGAACATTCAGTTTGACCAAGTAGGTCATAAGGGGATCCGCAACATTACTCCTGAGGATGTTGCTGTGGCTCAAAGTTTAGGCTATGTAATCAAATTGGTGGGATCTATCGAAGAAACTCCTTCTGGTCTCTCAGCAGAAGTAACTCCAACCTTCTTACCAAAAGTACATCCACTAGCTGGCGTGAATGGTGTCATGAATGCCGTTTATGTGGAGTCTATTGGAATCGGGGAATCCATGTACTATGGTCCTGGTGCAGGTCAAAAACCAACAGCTACTAGTGTAGTCGCTGACATTATTCGCATTGTTCGTCGCCTCAATGATGGAACAATTGGAAAAGCCTTTAACGAATACAGCCGTCCTGTGCAATTGGCTAAACCAGAAGATGTGAAGAGTGATTATTACTTCTCTATTCATACTCCAGATATGAAGGGACAATTGCTCAAGTTGGCACAAATTTTCAACCAAGAAGATGTTTCCTTTAAGCAGGTTCTCCAAGCAGGTGCCAAAGATTCTGTGGCTCGTGTTGTGATTATCACTCACCAATTGAATCAAACACAATTGCACCATATCATTGAGAAAATCGATGCTGAAGCTGACTTCACCTTGTTGAATACCTTTAAAGTATTGGGAGAATAAGATGAGAATTACAGTACCAGCGACCAGTGCCAATGTCGGTCCAGGATTTGATTCTGTTGGAATCGCTGTTTCTAAGTATTTGACCATTGATGTGCTAGAAGCGCAAGAAAACTGGTGGATTGAACATGACTTGGGAGAGGAAATTCCAAGTGATGAGGAGAATCTCTTGCTTCAAACCGCTCTCCAAGTTGCATCTGATTTGCCTCCTCATCGTCTGAAGATGACCAGTGAAGTGCCTTTAGCGCGTGGTTTGGGATCCTCTAGCTCTGTTATCGTAGCGGGGATTGAGTTGGCCAATCAACTGGGAAAATTATCCCTAAGTGATGAGGATAAACTAGAAATTGCGACAAAAATCGAAGGTCATCCGGATAACGTAGCGCCAGCCATTTTTGGAAATCTGGTCGTAGCGAGCTATGTGGATCAGCAGACCAATCATTTGGTCCTTCCCTTCCCTGAATGTTCTTTGGTAGCCTTTGTTCCCAATTACGAACTCAAGACCAGTGATAGTCGAAATGTCCTTCCAAGTGAGTGGACTTACAAGGAGGCTGTTGCAGCTAGTTCGATCGCAAACGTGGCCATTGCTGCCCTTGCTAAGGGAGACTTGAGAGTCGCAGGAAAGGCAATTGAAGCGGATCGCTTCCATGAAGGCTACCGCCAACAGTTGGTTGTAGAGTTCCCTCAGGTGAAAGAAGTTGCACATCAACACGATGCATATGCGACTTACCTTTCTGGTGCAGGGCCAACTATTATGACCTTGCTCCCAGTTGAACATGCGGAAGCCTTTGCCAAAGACTTAGAATCTAAGGGCTTAAATGGTCAGGTCTTCTCTTTAAAAATTGACACAACTGGTGTGAAGGTAGAGAACAGCGGATCTTGATTTTATGAAAAAATGATTAGATAGGCTAAATTAGTCTATCTAATTTTATTTATCTATGATAAAATAGTTCTATAAATCATTTGTCTATCAAATTATTTTAGGATAATAAACAATTATTCGAAAGATAGATAGAATTGTAAAGGAGATTGTAATTTTAATGAAAGACTTTGAACGTCATCAACTTGCTACGGAACTTGGATTCCAGTATGATCCTGAAACTTCATCTATTTATGGGGAAAATTCTGGCTATTTCTTCTTACTGAGAGAAACAGACACAAAAAATGTTTTTACCATTGCGATTTCTGTGTCGCGTGATGATGCAGAAGAAGCAGCGACTCAATTGCATCAAATGGTGAAAGACTCTTCTGTTTTGAAGAGTATTAGCCTCAACCAATATGTCACAACTTTCACTGTAAAAGCTGGAATGACCAAAGCAAAAACGAATGAAAACGTTCGTCAAGCCTTAACAGAAATCCTGCAATTTTTGCAAACCAATGGCTTCTACACTGTTTGTGGTTACTCTGGTGAAAAAGGACTAGTTGGTCTCTATCAGATTGGAGATTCCCTCTTCTTGATGAACGAAGATAGCTTCCAAGAGCTCAGTACTCAACTAAAGATTGAAACGGATTCGTATAATAGTCAGAAAGAAAATGTCCTTCTTGGAACAGTCGGTGCCTTTATTGGTGCCATTATCGGAGGAGCTGTTACTCTTTTCATTGCCCGCCTCGGCTATGTAGCTTTTTATGCTGGTTTCATCCTTGGTATCTGTGTTGTCAAAGGCTATGAAATCTTAGGGAAGAAATTTAGTAAACTTGGAGCAGTTATTTCTAGCATTCTCTTGTTAGTGACTATCGTTCTCGTGCACCAATTTGACTACGCTTTAGAAGCAGTTAAACAACTTGGAGTCGACTTTAGTGATGGATTTGATTTGATCAATACCCTTGTTCTAAATGGTGAAGCACCTGAAAAATACTTCTTTAACTTCTTTATGTTGGCAGTCTTCACTATTATTGGGGGTGGTGTTGCCATTAGTTCAGCCTTGTCCACTCATAAGACACGTGGCATTGCACGTAAGATTGGCTAATTCAATTAACCCTTGTTTAAAAAAATTAAAACAGAATCGGTCCTTTGGCTGCTTCTGTTTTTTACTTCTGAGTCGAAAAGTGGGCTGGTTTTTGTTATAATGGATAAGATAACGTATAAAAGAGAGTTGTGAGATGGAAATCCTAAAGCAAATCAAAGAGGAGTTGGCTGGTATTGAGATTTTGTTCAATGAGCCACTCAAACAATATACCTATACAAAGGTTGGAGGAGCGGCAGATTATTTAGCCTTTCCTTGCAATCAATATGAATTAAAACGAATTGTCACCTTTGCTAATGCTCAGGAAATTCCTTGGATGGTCCTGGGGAATTCTTCCAATATTATCGTCCGTGACAGTGGGATTGAAGGCTTTGTGATCATGTTTGATCATTTCCATGACGTCCGAGTCAATGGCTATGTGATTGAAGCGGAGGCGGGATCTAAGCTAATTGATGTGACTCATGTAGCCCGCTACCATAGCTTGACAGGCTTTGAATTTGCCTGTGGGATTCCAGGTAGCATAGGTGGAGCAGTCTATATGAATGCTGGTGCCTATGGCGGTGAGATTGCCCATATTCTTCAATCATGTAAGGTCTTGACGCCAGAAGGAGAAATTAAAACCTTAACAGCAGAGGAATTAGCTTTTGGCTATCGCCATTCCAAGATTCAAGAAACTGGTGACGTGGTGATTTCTGCCAAGTTTGCCTTAGCACCTGGCAATTATGATCAGATCGCTCAAGAAATGGCTCGCCTGACTCATTTGCGTGAGCTTAAGCAACCACTTGAGTATCCGTCTTGTGGCTCTGTCTTCAAGCGTCCGGTTGGGCACTTTGCGGGTCAATTGATCAGTGAAGCAGGATTGAAAGGGCATCGAATTGGTGGTGTGGAGGTTTCTGAAAAGCATGCCGGCTTTATGATCAATGTCGATCATGGTACTGCCAAAGATTATGAAGACTTGATTGCCCATGTCATTGCGACAGTTGAAAAATCAGCTGGGGTGACCTTGGAGCGCGAAGTCCGTATTATTGGAAAAGATTAACGGTTCGAAATGGAATAGGGGCTACTTTAGGGTAGACCCTTCCTACTTTAGAAGGGGGGTGAGTGCCTATCGATACCGAAAATAGGTGGGGCAGTCTTATAAGTCCCCGAGAGGTGTTGGTGGTCTGACGGGTTCGCTCGTCAGCCTATGAGACTAGTTGGTTGGTCTCAGAAGGAAACGCATGAAAAAGAAGGAATTTATGTGAATTGAAAAAACCAATTATTGAGTTTAGAAATGTCTCAAAAGTATTTGAAGACAGTGATACAGTGGTTCTCAAAGACATCAACTTTGAGTTGGAAGAAGGGAAATTCTATACCCTCCTCGGTGCTTCAGGATCTGGTAAATCAACGATTCTGAACATCATTGCCGGTTTGTTAGACGCTTCGACAGGGGATGTCCTCTTGGATGGTGTTCGGATCAATGATGTACCGACTAACAAACGGGACGTCCATACCGTCTTCCAATCCTACGCCCTTTTCCCACATATGAATGTGTTTGAGAATGTTGCTTTTCCCCTCCGTTTGAAGAAGGTAGACAAGGCTGAAATCGAGAGACGAGTAACAGAAGTCCTCAATATGGTGCAATTGGGAGGCTTTGAGAAACGGTCCATCCAGAAACTTTCTGGTGGTCAACGCCAGCGGGTAGCCATTGCACGGGCGATTATTAATGAACCGCGAGTGGTCCTCTTGGATGAGCCCTTGTCTGCCCTCGACTTGAAATTGCGGACAGACATGCAGTATGAGCTCCGTGAATTGCAACAACGCTTGGGTATTACCTTTGTTTTTGTTACCCATGACCAGGAAGAAGCGCTAGCGATGAGCGACTGGATCTTCGTCATGAACGAAGGAGAAATCGTCCAGTCAGGAACGCCGGTCGATATCTACGATGAGCCCATCAACCATTTTGTTGCGACCTTTATCGGTGAGTCCAACATCCTTCCAGGGATCATGATCGAAGACTACTTAGTAGAATTCAACGGCAAACGCTTTGAGTCGGTCGATGGAGGGATGAGACCAAACGAACCGGTTGAAGTTGTCATCCGTCCCGAAGACTTGAGAATTACCCTGCCAGAAGAAGGCAAGCTCCAGGTAAAAGTGGATACCCAACTGTTCCGTGGGGTTCACTATGAAATCATCGCTTATGATGAATTGGGGAATGAGTGGATGATCCACTCAACCCGTAAGGCTATCGTGGGTGAGGAAATCGGTCTGGACTTTGAGCCAGAAGATATCCACGTCATGCGTCTCAATGAAACGGAAGAAGAGTTTGATGCTCGGATCGAAGAATACGTAGAAGTGGAAGAGCAAGAAGCTGGATTGATCAATGCCATCGAGGAGGAAAGAGATGAAGAAAACAACCTCTAACTTCTTTGTGGTTCCTTACTTTCTCTGGATCCTCCTTTTTGTCTTGGCTCCTGTAGCCTTGATCATTTGGCAATCCTTTGTCAATGTCCAGGGACAAGGTTCCTTAGAGAATTACCAAACCTTTTTTACAGCGCAGAATTGGACCTACCTCAAGATGAGTTTTAACTCCATTCTCTATGCTGGGATCGTTACTTTTGTGACGCTCTTGATTTCTTACCCGACAGCTTATTTTTTGACTCAGCTTAAGCACCGCCAACTCTGGCTCATGCTGATTGTCCTTCCGACATGGGTCAACCTCTTGCTCAAGGCTTATGCCTTTATCGGGATTTTTGGTCAAGGGGGATCTATTAACCAATTCTTGAGATTCATCGGAATCGGTCCGCAACAGATCCTTTTTACGGACTTTTCTTTCATCTTTGTTGCTAGTTACATTGAGTTGCCTTTTATGATCCTTCCTATCTTCAATGTTTTGGATGATTTGGATCCAAACCTCATCAATGCTAGCTATGACCTAGGAGCTAACAAGTGGGATACCTTCCGTCGAGTTGTCTTCCCACTGTCTATGAACGGGGTTCGCTCGGGTGTTCAGTCAGTCTTTATTCCAAGTTTGAGTCTCTTCATGTTGACGCGTTTGATCGGAGGAAACCGGGTTATTACCCTGGGGACTGCCATCGAGCAGCACTTCCTTACGACGCAAAACTGGGGAATGGGATCCACCATTGGGGTAGTCTTGATCCTTGCTATGCTCTTAGTCATGTGGGTAACGAGAGAAAGGAGTGAACGATGAAAAAGATTTCACGTATCTATTTAGGATTGATTTTCCTGCTCCTTTATCTCCCAATCTTTTACTTGATTGCCTATGCCTTTAATGCTGGCGGGGATATGAATGCTTTTACAGGCTTTACCTTGGAACATTTCCAAAGTCTCTTTGAGGATACGCGTCTCATGTTGATCCTCTCACAGACCTTCCTCTTGGCCTTCTTGTCAGCCTTGATTGCGACCATAATTGGGACTTTTGGGGCGATCTACATTTACCAGTCTAAGAAGAAGTTTGAAGGTCCATTTTTGTCCATCAATAACATCCTTATGGTAGCACCTGACGTGATGATCGGGGCTAGCTTCCTGATCCTCTTTACGACCATCAAATTCCAGCTGGGCTTTGCTTCTGTCTTGATGAGTCACGTGGCCTTTTCTATTCCAATCGTGGTCTTGATGGTCTTGCCGCGCTTGAAGGAAATGAACCGTGATATGGTCAATGCGGCCTATGACCTAGGAGCTACTCAGGTACAGATGTTGAAGGAAATCATGCTTCCTTATTTGACACCTGCCATCATTGCTGGTTACTTTATGGCCTTTACGTATTCCTTGGATGACTTTGCGGTGACCTTCTTTGTTACGGGAAATGGCTTTACGACCTTGTCTGTTGAGATCTACTCACGGGCTCGTCAAGGGATTTCGTTGAATATCAATGCCCTTTCTGCCTTGGTCTTCCTCTTCAGTATCTTACTGGTGGTCGGCTATTACTTCATCACTAGAGAGAAGGAGGAGACAGTATGAAAAAACTCTATTCATTCTTGCTAGGGATTGTCGTAGTCATCCTTGTTTTAGCAGGGTTAAGTGCCCGTCTTGAAGCCAAGACCAATCCAAAAGACAGTGACAAGCTGGTCATCTACAACTGGGGAGACTATATCGATCCAGAATTGCTTAAGGAATTTACCAAGGAGACAGGCATTCAAGTCCAATACAATACCTTTGATTCCAATGAAGCCATGTACACCAAGATCAAGCAAGGGGGAACAGCTTACGATATAGCGATTCCAAGTGAATACATGATCGCCAAGATGATGGACGAGAATCTGCTTGAAAAATTAGATAAGTCTAAACTGAAAGGCTTAGACAATATCGACCCACGCTTCTTGAACCTGGATTTTGATCCGGACAATCAGTACTCAGTTCCTTACTTCTGGGGGACCCTTGGCATCATATACAACACCAAGATGGTCGACAAGGCTCCAGAACACTGGGCTGATCTATGGAGACCGGAGTACAAGAATGACATCATGATGTACGATGGGGCGCGTGAAGTCATGGGAATTGGACTCAATAGCTTAGGTTACAGCCTCAACTCCAAGGATCCTCAGCAATTGCAAGAGTCTGTCGATAAGCTTTATACCTTGATGCCCAATATCAAGGCCCTTGTAGCCGACGAAATGAAAGGCTACATGATTCAAAATAATGCGGCTATTGGGGTAACCTTCTCCGGTGAAGCTCGTCAAATGCTGGATGCCAATGAGGACCTTCGTTACGTCGTCCCATCAGAAGCCAGCAACCTTTGGTTTGATAATATTGTCATTCCAAAGACCGTGAAGAATAAAGAAGCAGCTTATGCCTTTATCAACTTCATGCTTCGCCCAGAGAATGCATATAAGAATGCTCTCTATGTCAGGTATTCTACACCGAACAAAGAAGCTAAGAAGATGCTACCAGAAGAGGTCCAAGAGGACCAGGCCTTCTACCCAAGTGATGACACACTAAAGAACTTAGAAGTTTATGAACAACTTGGCAAGAAGTGGTTGGGCGTCTATAACGACCTCTACCTACAAGTGAAGATGTATCGGAAGTAGGAGCGAATTTCTATTTGGTCGTTTTATCTAGGAACAAGCTTATAAGCCTAGTTATGGTTTATAAGCTTG
>NZ_CAJPOU010000025.1 GCF_905372335.1 Streptococcus sp. A12 | reverse complement strand
GCAGGGTTCAAACCAGGTCCTGTAGGACCACCAAGTGATGTCACCAAAGCCATAACGAGGAATCCAAGTGCCAAGTGAGCCACTCCTAGACCAGGAGCATGTGCTTGTGACAAAGCCAATTTTGCGGCTGTTGAAGAAGCATCAAAAACCCCTCCCTGCTCAGTCGCAGCTCTTTGAGCTAGAGAAGCAACCTCTGCACCAAAGAAGTGTTTTGTTAAACCAAGTGCACCGAAGAAAAGAACGAATGATCCAGCAAATTCGTTGACGAAACCGTTGATGGTTGCCGCTTTACGTGATTCTGGAGTTCCTTTATCCAAGCTAGAAATCGTTGAGAATGTTCCCAAGATATTGTTTGGATTCTCCGTTTGAAGATAGTAAGGACGGTGCGTCGCAACGACAACCAATTGTCCAAACATGGCCCCAAGAATTTGAGCAACGATGTAGTATAAAACATTTTCCCATGGGAAGAGCCCGCTAACTGCAAGACCAATCGTGAAGGCAGGATTAATGTGGTTACCAGAAACGTTACCAAACATCAAAGCTGGAATCATAACACCCATTCCGTAGCCAATCGCAATCACAAGCCATCCACTTTGATGCCCCTTAGTACCCTTCAATTCAACGTTTGCAACAGCACCATTTCCTAAAATAATCAAGAAAGCTGTTGCAATAAATTCGGTCGCAACTTTAACCCAAAAATCAAATTGCATTTTTGAATAATCTCCTTATAAATAAAAATAATAATAATTTATTCTAACAGATTATTGAGGACTTGTAAATAAACCGAACATTATTTTTAAAAAATATATCTCAATACCCTGATTCATCCTTTTCTATCTTTGTACTTCCTGCACTTTCTATTTATACCCGAATTATGATACAATAGGACTAGTTACACATCACAAAGGAGATCTCATGCCTGAAATCTATGACATTACCATTATTGGTGGTGGCCCTGT
Source organism: Streptococcus sp. A12 (assembly GCF_905372335.1). Taxonomy (GTDB): domain Bacteria; phylum Bacillota; class Bacilli; order Lactobacillales; family Streptococcaceae; genus Streptococcus. The sequence continues at coordinate 21,949 of NZ_CAJPOU010000025.1, read as the reverse complement.
TGGACTCTTTGCGGCCTTTTATGGCCATATGCGTCAAGTAAAAGTGAAATTGATTGATTCCCTTCCTCAACTAGGTGGTCAACCCGCTATTCTCTATCCTGAAAAACGAATCCTGGATGTCCCTGGTTTTACGAACTTAACCGGAGAAGAATTGTCCCAACGATTGATCGATCAATTAGAAACATTCGAGACTGACATTTGTCTGAACGAAACCGTTTTGGACATTCTTAAAAACGAGGATCACTTCCTGATTGAAACCAATAAAGACCAGCATTTCAGTCGTGCTGTCATTATTGCGATGGGTGGTGGTGCCTTTAAACCTCGTCCTTTAGAAGTGGATGGGGCTGAGGAATTTGAGAACGTTCACTACCATGTTTCAAATATCCAACAATATGCCGGCAAACAAGTTGCTATTCTAGGAGGAGGAGATTCAGCAGTCGATTGGGCTCTAACCTTTGAAAAAATCGCACCGACAACTCTGGTCCATCGTCGTGATAATTTCCGCGCTCTCGAACACAGTGTTGAAGAATTGAAGGCTTCGTCCGTCTCTATTCAAACTCCTTATGTTCCTAGCCGTTTAATCGGAGAAAATGGCAGTGCTAGCCATCTGGAAATTAGCAAGGTTAAATCAGATGAAACCCAATTACTCCCCATCGATGAACTCTTTGTCAACTATGGCTTTAAATCATCCGTTGGGAAATTGAAAGAATGGGGCTTGGACCTCCAACGCCATAAGATCCTCGTGAACCGCAAACAAGAGACCAGTCGAGAAGGCATCTACGCTTGTGGCGACTGTTGCTTCTATGAAGGAAAAATCGATTTGATTGCTACTGGTCTGGGCGAGGCTCCGACTGCGGTAAATAATGCGATAAACTACATTTATCCAAATAAGAAAGTTCAACCAGTCCATTCGACTAGTTTGTAAGAAGAAACCTTTGAATCAACTGATTCAAAGGTTTTTTTCTTATAGTTCATCTAGCTCGTCTGCTATCTTATTGATTTTTCGCAAGCGATGATTGACGCCACTTTTGGTTAAGGGAGTTTTCAAGGCATCCGCAATTTGCTGGATAGAATAGTCGGGATTCTGGATTCGAACATAGGCAACTTCCTGAAGCTCGACAGGAAGACCACCTAATCCGATGGTATCCATGATTTTGACGATATTGTTAATGGTCTTCATACTAGCTGTGACCGTCCGCGCAATATTGGCCATTTCAGCATTATTGGCTCGATTGAGATCATTGCGCGCTTCTCGCATGACCTTGACAGATTCAAATTCTTCCAAAGCCTGCTTGGCTTCTACCAAGATGAGAAAATCAATAATATCCTCCGCCCTCTGCAAATAGGTGACGACTCCTTTTTTGCGTTCGATGGTCTTGGCATCTAACAAAAAGTGTTGCATGAGGTTGGCCAAGTCCTGGGCATGGTCGGAATAAACAGAGCTAATCTCTAATTGATAGCGACCAGACTCCGGATCCTTGATGGTCCCACTTGCTAAGAAAGCGCCTCTCAGATAAGCTCGACTCGCTTCATCTTCTTCTAAAATTCTTGGATCAATCCCCGTCTCAATACCAAAGAAAGAATCTGCTAAGTGCAGGTCTGCAAGAATCTCTTCGACTTTTTCATCGATAGAAACAGTATAGACGCGATTCTTTTTTAAATTGGTTTTTTGGTGGTGACGAATGTCCGATTTGACCTGATAAAATTCTACAATCAATTCGTAGATATGGCGGGCAATCTTAGCATTCTCTGTGGTCAAAGACAAACTTAAGCCCCCCATACTTAGACCCAAACTACCTGACATCTTAATCAGAGCAGATAACTCACTTTTCTCAAAGCGGTGAAGGGTCAAGAGCTCTTCTTTTACTTTAATGGTAAAACTCATTTAATCACCTGTACAATTTGCATCAACTCATCTACCACAGCTCCTCCATCATGGAAGGCGCCGCCGTTTTCCAAGCGAAGGAAATTAGAGGAAATGACCCGGGGTACCTGAGATTTTAGACCTGCGAAATCATGTTCCACTTGAACCAAATATTCGTCAAAGCGATTCGTATCCATATATTCTTGAGGTACTTTTTCAATATTGACCAAAACAGTATCAATAAAGGGCTTCTTCAAGTGTTTATGAAGGACGGATACATGGTCACTATCGGTAAAGTGTTCTGTCTCCCCACGTTGAGTCATGATGTTGCAGACATAAGCGACCTCTGCTTTTGTCTCAAGCAAGGCTTGTCCAATTTCTTCGATCACTAGATTAGGAAGAATCGATGTAAAGAGGGAACCAGGTCCTAAAATCACCATATCACTTTCTAAAATCGCATCTACTACTTTTCGACTCGCTTTCGGCGTCTCATCGTTATAGGTATTGGTGACATAGACATAATCAATCATGCCCTCATGATGGGCGATTTCACTCTCACCAGCCACCTCTGCCCCATCCATAAAGACGGCATGAAGGGTCAATGGTGTATCACTAGAAGGATAGATTTTTCCTGTCGTATGGAAAAATTTAGTCAGCAATTGCATGGCATTATAAGTCGATCCCTGCATTTCAGAAATCCCTGCAATAATCAAATTCCCTAGAGGGTGGCCAGCTAGTGGTCCATCGTCTTCCGCAAAACGATATTGAAAGACTTTTTCATAAAAGCGAGGCATGTCTGACATTGCTACTAGCACATTTCGCAAGTCGCCCGGTGGTGTCAATTGATGAATATTTTTCCGAAGTTCACCAGAACTACCACCATCATCCGCTACTGTTACGATGGCTGTAATTTCAACATCTTTTTTTCGAAGGCTGTCCAAAATGACGGAAATCCCTGTGCCGCCTCCGATGACGGTCATTTTTGGTTTTCTCATGAGCGATTCACCGTTTCTTTCCGTCGGTCTTTGTCGCGATGACTCATATTCACCGTCCAATCTTTCGCTAGATCCCTTCCAAGACGAGCTGCAAAGGCTACTGAACGGTGTTGACCACCTGTACAGCCCAATGCAATCGTCAAAACAGATTTCCCTTCTCGCTTGTATGCAGGCAAGATAGGAGCAATCAAATCGTAGAGATGGTGATAAAACTCCTCTGATTCTTGATGGTCCATGACATAGTTAAAGACATCATCATCCAAGCCTGTTTGATTTCGTAACTCTGGTTTGTAATAAGGATTCGGTAGGAAACGAACATCAAAGACCAAGTCCGCATCTAAAGGCAAACCATACTTAAAGCCAAAGGACATGACTTCAATCCGAAACTCAGGTTGACTATCTTGTCTGGAGAATTGTTCAGCAATCACTTTTCGAAGATTACGAGGAGTTAATTCCGTCGTATCAATGACATTTTGGCTCATGTTTTTTAGCGGAGCCAAAAGTTCCCGTTCCAACGTAATCCCATCCAAGACACGCCCATCCGCAGCCAGTGGGTGACTCCGACGAGTCTCTTTATAGCGCGCAACCAATTCACTATCGGTCGCATCCAAAAAGAGAATTTTAAAATCAATTTCTTCGTGGTTCTCTAATTCGTCCAAAATGGAACGAATTTCTGCGAAGAAAGACCGGCTCCGCATATCCACAACGAGAGCCAACTTATTATTGTCCATCGACAGTTGAATCAGCTCAATAAATTTCGGCAAGAGAGCTGGTGGCATATTGTCGATAGTGAAATACCCCATATCTTCAAAGGATTGAATGGCTACGGTCTTTCCTGCACCACTCATTCCTGTCACAATGACCAGTTGAATTGTTTTTTCTGTATCTGTCATCCTAATCACCTTTTCCTTACAAAAAAGGAGGAGACCATCATCTTTCCAGTTGGTCAGTCGATGGCTCTCACTCCAGCATTCTTATTTCCCGAATGCATTCCTCTATTCAGACTATACTTCTGCAATGACTTCAATTTCAACTTTGACGTCGCGTGGCAAGCGAGCCACTTCTACTGCAGAACGTGCTGGAAATTCACTTGAAAATGCTGTTTTGTAGACCTCGTTAAAAGGGACAAAATCATTCATATCACTTAAGAAACAGGTTGTTTTAACCACGTGATCAAAGTCCGTTCCAGCTTCCTCAAGGATAGCAGCAATATTCTTCAACACTTGCTGGGTTTGTTCTTGGATGGTTTCTCCAACAATTTCACCTGTTTCTGGTGAAAGAGGAACTTGCCCACTTGCAAATAAGAGATTGCCCACAATTTTTCCTTGAACATAAGGTCCAATTGCTGCTGGTGCTTTGTCTGTGTGAATTGTTTTTGCCATTTTCTTCTCCTGATTCCTAATTTTCACTGGATGTTGCTAATTTTTCCCGTTCTAACCGTAACTTACGGTTGGGATTCAGCTTATTAAAGAGTTCTTCCAATTTTTCTGCATTCCAAACGTCTGCAGCAGAGACAAAATTTCCGTCTTTATCACGAAAGGATATAGGTTTATCTCCCATCTTCTTCTCCTCTTTACATCTAACTAGTCAACAAATTCAAATTCAAATTTACCGATCCGTACGATATCTCCGTCTTTGGCTCCACGCGCACGAAGGGCTTCATCGACACCCATTCCACGCAATTGACGCGCAAATTTCATGACAGACTCGTCGCGATCAAAATTGGTCATATTGAAGAGCTTCTCTAGCTTATCACCTGACAAGATCCAAGAAGCATCATCATCGCGATTGATCTCGAAGGCTGGTTGGTCCTCATCAAAGCCGTAGTAGACTTCTTCTTGCGCCATATCTTCTTCCGTATAGAGCAAGAATTCTGGTGTTTTGTCTAACAAGTCTGCTGTTGCTTCTAACAAGTTGTCCAAACCTTGATGCGCCAAACTAGAGATTGGGAAGATCTGTGGCAGGTCATCAAACTCGTCGTAATTGGCCGCCAATTTTTTCTTGAACTCTTTCAAATTTTCCTGACTCTCTGGCATATCCATCTTATTCGCCACGATAATCTGAGGACGCTCCATCAAGCGAAGATTATAAGTTTCAAGCTCTTTGTTAATTTGAACATAATCTTCATAAGGATCGCGTCCTTCACTGGCTGACATATCGATGACATGCAAGATGACACGGGTGCGCTCGATGTGACGAAGGAACTGAGTTCCCAGTCCGACCCCTTGGCTAGCCCCTTCAATCAATCCAGGAAGGTCTGCTACTGCAAAGGATTCACCTGACGGTGTCCGAACCATACCCAAGTTTGGAACGATGGTTGTAAAATGATAGGCTCCAATTTTTGGTTTGGCAGAAGTAATGACACTGAGAAGAGTTGATTTCCCGACTGATGGGAAGCCTACCAAACCAACATCTGCCAAGACTTTGAGTTCTAATTCGAGTTCGCGTTCCTGACCCGGTTCCCCATTTTCTGAAATCTCAGGTGCTGGATTTTTAGGAGTGGCAAAACGGATATTTCCGCGTCCTCCACGTCCACCATGGGCAACAATGTACTCTTGCCCATTTTCAACCAAGTCGGTAATGACCTTGCCTGTCTCAGCATCTCGGACTGTCGTTCCTTGGGGAACTCGTACATAGAGATCTTCTGCTCCCCGTCCATGCATCCCTTTGGTCATTCCTTTTTCCCCATTTTGGGCTTTGAAATGCCGGTTATAGCGGAAGTCCATCAGCGTGCGCAAGCCTTCGTCTACAACGAAGATCACATTGCCTCCGCGTCCACCATCACCACCCCAAGGGCCACCATTGGGAACATACTTTTCACGGCGAAAGGCCACCATACCATCGCCGCCATTTCCAGCCTTGACCTTAATCTTGGCTGTATCTAAAAACATACTCATAGTTTATCGTTTTCCTTTTATAACCAAGTGTTGCTTGGTAGTCCCTTAGTAGGATAGTGCACCCAAAGCTGCAGCAAAGATTGCTCCAACCGTTACAATCAACATAATTACAATGACCACCATGGTCAATTTTTCAAAGAAAGTTTTTTTGCGTTTTCCGTTGTCTCCAAAAGCCACGTTTTTTACCTCAATTACAATAAATTCATTAGCCCTATTTTACCACGAATAAGGGCATTTTTCAAACATCCACCTCTAGACGAAAGAGGACTATTGGATGAAATAACTTTTTCAACATCCACACTTGTTCAAATCCCTTTTCATCTAACTAACAAAAAAGACTGGAAAATTACAGCCTTTTAAAAACGATGATATTAAAGTTATTTCTTTAGGATAAGCCAAGATCAGGGTGTTTCCTGCTTAAATGACTTGAACAAAAGTAATTGAAAAGAGAACTGTTGTCATGAGGGCTATGTGCCTCATCACTCAACGTATTTTTTCAGCCAACCTTTTAAACTCTATTTTTATTGTTTAAACTTCAAGACCAATTTCATCTTTGACTACAGCAGCAATTGTATCCACATAGTAATCCACTTCTTCATCAGTCGGAGCTTCTGCCATGACACGAAGAAGAGGTTCGGTACCACTTGGACGCACTAAGATGCGACCATTTCCAGCCATTTCAGCTTCCATCTTTTCAATAATCGCACGAATAGCAGGCACTTCCATAGCCTTGTCTTTCATGCTGTTTTCAACACGAATATTGACCAATTTTTGAGGATAGATGGTAACTTCTGATGCAAGGTCTGATAATGTACGACCAGTTTCTTGCATAATCTTGGTCAATTGAACGGCACTCATCTGACCATCTCCAGTGGTATTGTAGTCCATGACAATCACGTGACCAGACTGTTCACCACCTAGATTGTAACCAGACTTCCGCATCTCTTCAACTACATAGCGGTCTCCGACAGCAGTCACAACCTTGTTAATACCCTTGGCATCCAAAGCCTTATGGAAGCCAAGATTGGACATAACTGTCGTTACGATGGTGTTATCTTTTAAGAGGCCCTTCTCAGAAAGGTAGGTCCCAATGATGTACATGATTTTATCACCATCAACTAAGTCCCCATTTTCATCAACTGCAATCAAACGGTCACTATCACCATCAAAAGCCAAACCAATAGCCGCACCAGATTCTCGGACAGCCTCCTGCAAAGCCTCAGGATGGGTCGAACCCACTTGGTCATTGATATTGAGACCATTTGGGCTTTCTCCAATAACTGTCAAACGTGCTCCTAGGTCAGCAAAGACTTGACGGGCGCTTGTAGATGCAGAACCATTCGCAGCATCTAGAGCCACGTGCATTCCTTCAAGCTGGATTCCAGTTGAAACTAAGTATTCTTGATACTTACGAAGTCCTTCTGGATAATCCATCACAGTGCCAAGACCTTCTGCACTAGGACGAGGAAGAGTATCCGCCTCCGCATCCAATAAGGCTTCAATCTCTAATTCACGGTCATCATCCAGTTTATAGCCATCATTCCCGAAGAATTTAATCCCGTTGTCTAGAGCTGGATTGTGGCTGGCAGAAATCATGACCCCAGCACTTGCTCCTTCAGAACGAACCAAATAAGCTACACCCGGTGTCGCAATCACACCTAATTTATATACTTTAATCCCTACAGATAAGAGACCTGCAACAAGAGCGCTCTCCAACATTTCACCAGAAATACGAGTGTCTCGTCCTACGAAAACAAGTGGGGTTTCTTTTTCATGTTGACTGAGGACATACCCTCCATATCGACCCAGCTTAAAGGCCAACTCTGGCGTCAATTCGACGTTTGCTTCTCCACGGACTCCGTCCGTTCCAAAATATTTACCCATTATGATAATCCTTTCGATGAATCTTTATTAATTGCTATTATTTGATGAGGAACTGGATGACGACGAGCTAGAACTTGTCTGTTTCAACTCAACCTTCATGTATAGTTCTGATGGAGAGATGATGACTGGTAAATCATTTCCCTCGCTATCGACTGCCTTCAAGGAGACGGTTGCCGTGTAGGTATTGTTCAAAAGATCTCCTTCAGGGAAAATGGCTTCCACATGATCAATTTTGGCTAAAGTATCCTGGTCGCTAGTGACAGAAACTTCATCTTCAGAGAATGTAACATGCGAGAGATTCCACCCTGGAGCAATCTGTTTATCAGGTATAGTGACGGAAACATCAAACTTTTTCGTCATCTTCTTACCAATTTTTGCAGTTACCCTCTGAGGCTCGATGGTTGCTGTTAAACCAGAAGGTAAGCCTTCAATATTTAATGTGATTTCATGCTGGCCTTCTTTCAGATCACTTAAATCAGCAACCACTTTAAATTTACGAGTACTAGCCTGCATCTCTGATGCTAAGGCAACACGATTAGATCCTTTCAGAAAGACTGTCACTTCTGAACTAATCCCACTAACAAAATATTTACTTTCGTTGTACTTTACGTCAATCGGAATATTGGTAAGAGTATTGGTGTAGGTTTCAGAACTCACTTGACGGGCACTACTGTTATTCTGGAAATTTACAGAGGTTGCATTGATGAATAAGAGACTTGAGAAAAAGACGGAGGTCACGATATAGACAATTTTTCTTTTTGGAATCATTTGATACGTCCTCCAAAAATTCTTGATTTCAAATCTTTTTTCCCTTGATCTTCTGGAATAATGAAAGAACGCAACTCTTGTTCGAATTCTTCGATACTGAGGTCGTGTCTAAAGCTTCCATTTCTCGTTATAGAGATACCACCTGTTTCTTCAGAAATAACAAAGGTGAAGGCATCACTTACCTCGGACAATCCGATGGCTGCCCGGTGCCGTGTACCGAACTCTTTTGAAATCCCAGTGCTTTCTGTTAAGGGGAGATAGGCACAAGATACAGCAATTTTATCATTGGTGACAATCACGGCCCCATCATGAAGTGGTGTGTTGGGGATAAAAATATTGATCAGTAGTTCACCTGACACATCTGCATCAAGGGGAATACCAGTAGAAATATATTCTTGAAGGGTTCTACTTCCTTGAATTGCAACCAAGGCACCAATCTTCCGAGGGCTCATATAAGCAACCGCTTTTACATAAGATTGAACCAATTTTTCTTCAGTACTAACCTGATTGGTTGAGAAAAATTCAGTGGCTCGACCTAATCGTTCTAATCCCGTCCGAATTTCCGGAGAGAAAATCACTACCGCAGCAATGACCCCGTATGTGATGATTTGGTTAATCAACCAAGAAATGGTCGTCAAACCAATCATATTGGCAACTAACTCAAATAAGAAAAATGTCAAAACACCACGCACCAAAATCATAATTTTAGTGCCGACAATAGCTTTGATAAAATAATACAATAACCATGCCACTAGGGCAATGTCAATGAGGTTGACAACCACACTCCAGGGAGTGGGAAATAAACTGGCCCAATACTGGGGATTTGACAGTTGTTGGATGTTCACGATCTCATACCTACCACTTCTCTTCTAGGCTTTTCGCGCGACTAACCATTGTAGATACTTACTGGCAACAGCAGAGCTTCTAGAAAATGGATAGCGCGTTCAAACCACTCCACATCATTATATCATGTTTCAACAGATTTTTCTGTAACCTTCTGTTGCTTTTTGTGATAAAATATGAATTATGAAGATTAAGACTAGTATGGGGCTTATTACTGGAAAAATGAGTAGTCACCTCTTGCGTATGCTTGGACGTGGCTCTACCCTTCCTGGAAAAATCGCCCTTCAAATTGATAATGATATTTTACAACACCTGGCCCAGAACTACGAAATTGTGGTTATCACTGGTACGAATGGGAAAACACTAACAACGGCTCTCACTGTTGGTATTCTTCAGGAGGCTTTCGGACCTATCGTGACGAATCCTAGTGGTGCTAATATGATTTCAGGGATTACGACTACTTTTTTGAACGCAAAAGGTTCTTCTGGTCGTCCGATCGCTGTTCTTGAAATTGACGAAGCCAGTCTGTCTCGGATTTGTGACTACATCACACCGACTTTGTTTGTGATCACCAATATCTTCCGCGATCAAATGGACCGCTACGGAGAAATCTACACGACTTATCGGATGATCTTGGATGGGATTAAAAAAGCGCCTCAAGCGACTGTTTTGATGAATGGGGATAGTCCTCTTTTCCATACCCTTCCCCTACCAAATCCCGTTCAATATTTTGGCTTTGAGACGGAAAAAACTGCTCCACAGCTAGCTCATTACAATACAGAAGGAATCGTCTGCCCAGAATGTCATGGCATCTTGACCTACCAGTTGAATACCTATGCGAATCTGGGAGACTACATTTGTGAAAGTTGTGGCTTCCACCGTCCTCCTTTAACAGTTGCTGTCGATGAATTGACCGAGCTGACCAATACTTCTTCTCACTTTAAGATCAACGGTACAAACTACCACATTAATATTGGAGGCCTCTACAATATTTACAACGCCCTTGCTGCAGTTGCGGTGGCCCATTATTTTGATGTGAACCCAGATGTCATTAAGCGTGGTTTCGATAAGAGCAAGGCTGTCTTCGGTCGTCAGGAAACCTTTAAAATTGGGGATAAGGAATGTACCCTAATCCTGATCAAAAATCCGGTTGGAGCTACTCAGGCTATTGAAATGGTCAAACTAGCGCCGTATCCCTTCAGCTTGTCCGTTCTTCTCAACGCCAACTACGCAGATGGGATTGATACCAGCTGGATCTGGGATGCCGACTTTGAGCAAATCACCCAGATGGACATTCCAGAAATCAACGCCGGTGGGGTACGTCACTCAGAAATTGCTCGGCGACTTCGGGTCACTGGCTATCCGGCTGACCAGATTACTGAAAATGCAAAATTAGAGGATGTCTTTACCCAGATTAATGGACAGGCTACTTCTCACGCCTATATTTTAGCCACCTATACGGCCATGCTAGAATTCCGTGAATTACTAGCTCAAGAACACCTGATTGAAAAGGAGATGAATTAATGACGTATACTTCACTACAATCCCCTGGTCAGGAAAACTACCAATACGAATTGAGAATTGCCCATCTTTATGGGAATCTGATGAATACTTATGGAGATAATGGCAATATCCTCATGCTCAAGTACGTTGCGGAGAAGCTTGGTACTTGCGTAACGGTGGACATCGTTTCTCTCAAAGACCGATTTGATCCAGACACCTACGATATCGCCTTTTTCGGTGGAGGCCAAGACTACGAGCAGACCATTGTATCCGAGGATCTACCAGATAAAAAAGAAGACATCGAACGCTTTATTCATGACGATGGGGTGGTCCTTGCTATCTGTGGTGGCTTTCAACTTCTAGGCCAGTACTACATTGAGGCTTCTGGCAAGCGCATTGAGGGACTTGGTATTATGGGACACTATACCCTTAACCAAGAAAACAATCGCTACATTGGCGACATCAAAATCCATAATGAAGAGTTCAACGAGACCTACTATGGTTTTGAAAACCACCAAGGTCGTACCTTCTTGGCAGAGGATGAAAAACCGCTAGGTAAGGTCGTCTACGGAAATGGGAACAACAAAGAAGATGGGTGCGAAGGGGTTCATTACAAGAACGTCTTTGGCAGCTACTTCCACGGTCCTATCTTGTCTCGAAACGCCAATTTGGCCTATCGCTTGGTGACAACAGCTCTAAAAAATAAATATGGACAAGACATCGTCTTAGCGACTTATGATGATATTTTAAGTCTAGAAAAAGCGGAAGAATACGCTGATGTGAAAAGTAAGGCTGAATTAGAAGAATAGGGAGACGAAATGAATAAACGAAAACTACAATATGTTGCACTACTGATTTCTGTACTGCTCATTGCGATTATTTCCTTGGCCAATATGCAAACGGTGACTGTGAACTTTTTGCTGGTCCAATTTAAACTCCCGCTCATCATTTTGATTCTGGTCTGTGTCCTTCTCGGTTCGTTGGTGACTTTCTTAGTCAGCCTTCCAAAAAATTTCTCATTAAAACATGAGTTAAAAGCCGCGAAAAAACAACTAGGACAAAAGATGTCCGGTGAAAAAGAAGAAAAAATCAAACAAATCGAAAACTAAAAAGCACCGATTGGTGCTTTTTTGATGCTATTCTAATGATTTTTTGTTTGTAATTTCTTGGCGACTACTTGTGCTAGGAGTGAAAAGAGGATGACACCAGCTCCAATCAGGAGAAAAGATTCTACACGGACGCTTGGCAACCAGGTCATCAAGCCTTTTGCGATGGGCATAAAGAGAATGGCTAGGGTAAAAATGGTGCTTAAGACCCTGCCCAGATAGTCTTCCTCCACCTTGGTTTGAACCTGAGTAAAAAAGTGAATATTGAAAATTGTCATAAAGAGTTCACAGACTAAATTTCCAGAAAAGGAAAGAAGAGGCGAAAGGGGCAAGCCCATCATGAAGACTCCTACTCCTGTTAAAATCAATAAGAAGAGAAGCATCTCCATGCTTGATTTAAATTTATTGGCAATCAAGGCTCCGATGATGGAACCAATAGCTCCTAACGTTAAAATGGTCGCATAAGCACCCTTTACTCCGTAAAGGCGATTGGAAAAAGGAAGCAAAAACTCAAAAGCCGCAAAAAAGAAATTGACACTGGAAGCCACTAAGAGGAGGAAAAAAATCTCTTTCTGATGCCAGATGTAGTCTAGTCCATCTTTTATATCAGAAAAAATATCTTTTCCCGTAAATATTTTCTTTTCCTGAACCTTGGCTTCTTCTTTCGGAAGGAAAGCAACCAGAACAAAGGCGATGAAAAAGGTCAGCGCATCCAGTAAGAGGGTTGCATGGAGACTGGCAAATTGTAAAACAAGGAAAGAGAAGACAGGGGAGCTGACACCAACAACCTGTATGACCAACTCCAAGCGAGCATTATAGGTCACAATCTCATCTTTCTCTACAACTTCTGTGATAATAGCTTTATTGGCAGTTCTAGAAAAAGCGAAGGCAATGGCCTGGACAATGTTGGCAACAATCAGGGCTACAATCATCCAACGATCATTCCTGATAAAGGAAATGCCCAAACAAAGGAGACCACAAACCAAGTCGGTCGTCATCAAAATCTTGCGACGGGAAAAACGGTCTGAGAACACGCCACCAAATGGATTGATTAGAATGGAGGTGACGAGTTCAGAAATCTGATAGATCCCCAACACTGTCTTTCCTACCGTCCCCATCGAGGCTAACCAAACACTGTTCCCATAGTCATAGAGCATATTTCCCATTCGATTGATTGCTCCACGAGCAATCAACTGGACTGAATGTCGATTCATAAAAAAACCTCCTTCATTTTCTGAAACTATTGTATCAGTTCATGAAAGAGGTTTTCATTTTGTCCCTTATTTGGGAAAAATAATGGTTTGCAAATTTATCAAAGGATCCCTACTGTTCTTTTGATTGAAGCTGCTTAGCTACTAGCTGAGCCAAGAGTGAAAAGAGAATAACCCCAGCTCCAATCAAGAGAAATGATTCCATACGGACGCTTGGCAACCAAGTCATCAACCCTTTGGCGATGGGCATAAAGAGAACAGCCAAGGTATAAATTGTGCTCAATACTCTACCTAGATAATCATCTTCCACCTTGGTTTGTACTTGGGAAAAAACGTGGATGTCGAAAATGGTCACAAAAAATTCACAGACCAGATTTCCTGAAAAGGAAAGATAAGGTGGAAGGGGCAAGCCCATTATGAACACTCCTATCCCTGCCATGAGCAGTAAAAACAGGAGAATTCTCATACTTGATTTCATTTTATTGGCAACAAGTGCTCCTAGAATAGATCCAATAGCTCCCAGCGTTAAAATGGTCGCATAAGCTCCTTTAACCCCGTATAGACGATTCGAGAAGGGAAGTAAAAACTCAAAAGCCGCAAAAAAGAAATTAACGCTAGAAGCCACTAATAAGAGAAAGAAAATCTCTTTCTGATGCCAGATATAGTCTAACCCATCCTTGATATCAGAAAAAATATCTTTCCCGGTAAACTGTTTCCTCTCTTGCACCTTAGCTTCTTCTTTCGGAAGGAAAGCCACTAGGACAAAGGCAATGAAAAAGGTCAGCGCATCTAATAAGAGGGTCATATGAAGACTGGCAAATTGTAGAACTAGGAAAGAAAAAACAGGTGAACAGACACTAACAACCTGTAAGACTAACTCCAAGTGAGAGTTATAGGTCACAATCTCTTCTTTCTCTACAACATCGGTAATAATAGCTTTATTGGCAGGTCGAGAAAAACCAAAGGCAATGGCCTGAATAATATTGGCAAAAATCAGGGCCGCAATCATCAAGCTATCATTTGTGATAAAAGAAATCGCCAAACAAAGGAGTCCACAAACCAAGTCGGTCGTCATTAAAATCTTGCGACGAGAAAAACGGTCTGAAATCACTCCTCCAAAAGGATTCACGAGAATCCCTGTCACTAACTCAGAAATCTGATAGATTCCTAATACCGTCTTTCCTATAGTCCCCATCGAGGCCAACCAGACACTATTCCCATAATCATAGAGCATATTTCCAATTTTGTTAATAGCTCCACGACTAATTAATTGGACCGCATGTCGGTTCATAAAATCTCCTTTATCACTGTCCTATTTAGAACATTCATTTTTTACAAATTTATTAAAGTGTTCTTGATAATAGGCCACCTGCTCTGGCAGTCCCAGCACATCAAAAATGTGCATGGCTTCCCTCATTTGCTGCCGCCCTTCTTCTGTTTGCCCCTTCTGATACAGAGCAAATCCCTTGAGATAATGAAAGACATTGCGTTCGTAGAGCTTGATGCTCTTCCCGATAATCTTTTCTACATAGGCTTCAAAATAGCTGGCGTTTTCAAAAGAACGGTGTTCTAAACAATGCTGGTAGCAATTCAGGGCTAGAATCAAGACCAGTTTGCGATGGCGACCAATTTCTTTGTAAAAATCTTCACGCTCCATCACTTCTCTACCAAGGCGAGCAACATAGTCCACCTCATAAAAGCTGTAGAGATTGCCAAAGAGGATCAACTCATACATGGTCCATTCTTCCGTTTGAAAGAGGTAATCTGCCACCTTATCCAGATCACGCTGCTTCATGGTGTAGCTGGCATCTCTCTGGCAAATCAGGCCTTGTAGCAGAATCCAGTTCAATTCAAAATAGAGGGGATTAGTGGAATGTTTGGCTTTTTCAAGTTGTTCTCTTTGAAGCTTTTGAAAACCCGCAATATCATTTGCGTAGTAAAGCGGAATAATCTGAGCCATCAAAGCAACATGCTCATGGTGTTGAAAATTTCTGGCCTTATCCATAAAATTCTCAATCGTCACATGGATATTGTCCAAAATGTCAAAGAAGCGCGATGCACCCAAATCAGACTCCCCCAATTCAAAACGGGATAATTGGGAGGTCGAGCAGGCCTCTCCTGCAGCTTCTTTCAACGAATAATTTTTACTAGTTCGAAATTCACGAAAAACTTTTCCTAAATTTTCCATTTGATTACCACTTAAATTCCTTTAAGTGCCTTTCTAACTCTTGCAAGTACCCTTCGTAGAATCCTTGATCTTCTTTCACGCAAACATCTAATTGTCTTAAGTAGGAAATCAGCCAATCAACCAATAGATCATACTGATGAAGAGGTAGGCGTTTCATCTGCTCTTCAACAAAAGAAATGGCCTCTGCAAAGCGCTGCTCTTCTAGGACTAGCTGAAGATAGTGAGCCCCGTTGATGAGTCTTCCTTCCTCATCCTCATACTGCCCCAAATCTAAATTTTGAATCTGTAGTCGCAAAGTTGTACCAATCATGTCGGCTACACCTTTAACCTGCTTCATAAACCAATCATTTTCAGTCGCCATAATGTTCTCCTTATACAAATTAGAAAACTATACTTACTGCGCTAGTTCTTCCCATTCTAGCATGGCTTCTTCTTGGGCCGTGGTCAGCTAGTTGATTTGCTACTGGCTCTCCATGAGTTCGCCAGCGTCAGTCGCCTGCAACTTCTTTTAACGAATAATTTTTACTAATTCGAAATTCACGAAAAACTTTTCCAAGATCTTCCATCTATTCCACCTGCTCTGACAGTTCTGCCCACTCTTCCATGACCGCTTCCTGCTGGACAGTTAGTTGATCCAGCTCGCTCTGGAGTTGAACTAAGTCGGCTGCATCGTTGGTGATATGCATGGTTTCGGTAATGTCTTGGATTTTCTGGTCCAGCTCTTCCATCTCTGCTTCCAATTGCTCAATGCGACGGGTGATTTTCCGGAGTTCCTTCTGGTTTTGCTTCTGCAAGTGGTAGTCATTGCTGGTGACTTCCTCCGTAGAAGAAACAGGCAAAGCTTCTGCTTGTGCTGCAGCTAGGGCTTCTAACTCAGCTTTTTTCTCCAGATAATAGTCATAGTCGCCTAGGTAAAGAGTTGAGCCCTCTTCTGACAACTCCAAGACTTGTGTAGCCACCCGATTGATAAAGTAGCGGTCGTGGCTGACAAAAAGCAAGGTCCCGTCAAAATCAATCAGGGCATTTTCCAGCACTTCCTTGCTATTGATGTCCAAGTGGTTGGTCGGCTCGTCGAGAATCAAGAAATTGTTATTTTCCATGGACAGCTTGGCCAAGAGCAAGCGGGCTCGCTCTCCACCCGACAGCATGCCGACAGTTTTCTTGACATCATCCCCAGAGAAAAGAAAGGCTCCCAGGCGATTGCGAATTTCCACTTCTGGTGTCAGCTTAAAGTCGTTCCAGAGTTCATCCAAGACACTGTTGTAAGGGGTTAGCTTACTCTGAGTCTGGTCATAGTAGCCTACCTCGACATTGGCCCCAAAACGAGCTTCTCCCTTGATAAAAGGAATCTGCCCGACGATGGACTTGATAAGAGTAGATTTCCCGATTCCATTTGGTCCCACAATAGCGACCGCATTCATCTTGCGGATATCCAGATTGATGGGCTCTGACAGGATTTGATTGTCATAGCCGACGGCTGCCTCTTCTACTGTTAAGACGACATTTCCCGATGTCTTATCGGAATGGAAGGTCATATGAGCAGACTTGGTCCCAGCTTTCGGCTTGTCTAGGCGCTCCAGTTTTTCCAACTGCTTGCGCCGAGAC
Source organism: Streptococcus sp. A12 (assembly GCF_905372335.1). GTDB lineage: Bacteria > Bacillota > Bacilli > Lactobacillales > Streptococcaceae > Streptococcus. The sequence goes on along the minus strand of NZ_CAJPOU010000025.1, from coordinate 5,085 downwards.
TGGGCCCGTTTGGTGGTCGACGCCCGCACCAAATTGCGATTAACAAAGTCTTCCAGCGCAGCAATTTCTTTTTGTTGCTTCTCGTAGTTCTTGGCTTCGGTCAGCAGTTTTTGCTCCTTTTGCTCCACAAAGCTGGAGTAATTACCGACATAGCGATCTAAAGAATGCTTGGTCAAGTCCAAGGTGATGGTAGCAACTTTATCGAGGAAATACCGGTCGTGGCTGACAATGAGAAGGGCCCCACTATAATTGACTAGGTAATTTTCCAACCAGGCGATGGTCTCAATATCCAAGTGGTTGGTCGGCTCGTCCAGTACCAAGAGATTTGGTTTTTCCAAGAGCATCTTGGCCAGAGCGAGACGGGTATTTTGCCCACCAGACAGCTCTTCAATCTTCATCTGCCACATGGACTCATCGAACTTGAAGCCGTTAAGAATAGCGCGGATATCTGCCTCATAGGTAAAGCCATCAGCTTGACGGAATTCTTCCGATAAACGGTCATAATCCTGCATGAGTTTTTCCAAGTCAGCCCCAGTTTTTTCCCCCATCTCAAGCTCCATCTGCCGCAAAGTTTTCTCCGTTTTACGGAGGTCGTCAAAGACAAGGAGCATCTCATCGTAGATAGTATTGGACGACTCAAATCGACTATCCTGGGCCAGATAGGAGAGAGAAAGATCCCGCTTTTTATTGATTTCCCCTGAAGTCGGCTCTTCTTCTCCCACCAAGATTTTTAAGAGTGTTGACTTACCGGCTCCGTTCTTTCCGACCAGGGCAATCCGGTCCCGTTCATCCACCTGCAGGCTGATATTATCAAAAAGAACCTCCCCTGCAAAAGAGCGTTCAATTTTGTTGGCTTGTAAAATAATCATAGTTTCATTGTACCTTACTTTTGACAAATTGACAATTGAAGAAAAGGCCAAACGCTAGATGCGCTTGACCTTTCCTCACTTTTTAGATTGTTGAAATATTGGAAGCCATTTGGCTGTACTGATAGGCGAGGAAAAGCCCAATGCCAATCACCAGCAAAAGCAAGCCCCATTTGATGACTCCCTTTACAAAGCGAATCACAAGCAGGATCATCATGGAGCCAATCAGCCAAGTGATGGCCGAATGGGAGAAGAAAGCTTGGACGGCTTCCTTATTGTCCCCGAAAAATTGACGGACTCCCTCAGGAGCATAGTTTTCCCAAGCCTGTTGAATGCCTAATTCATGGGAAATTGCTTGCCCTTTTTGGGATAGCCATAGAAAGATTCCAGAGTTAAACACAAAGAGTGCTACTTGTTCTGGAAAGGTTCGAATCATATACAGTATACGTTTGATCATTCTAACTCCTTGTATAATTGTCGGACTGCTTCCACATCTGTGTCCTGAATACTGTAGAAGGAGCCGGCCGGTTGCATGACGGATTCTCCATCAGTGTGGTCCAGCCCTATCGCATGGCCTAGTTCATGCTCAGCCGTATTCACAATCCGCTGATGGGAATAGTTGTACTGCTTATTTAATAGGTAATAGCGATTCAAGCGAACGGTCACCCGTTTGAAACGATTGGTTAAAACATTTGTCTGGGATTCGGCCTCACCCGCTGCAGAAACCGTGCTATCATCCATCTCCGTTAAGATAATATCAGCCTCTTCTTCACTGGTGACAAGTTGGAAAGTGAAGGCCCCTGTCTGATTCCAAGACTCAAGAGCTTCCTCATAGGCACGGGTAAAGGTCTCATCCATTTCAGGATCTAGATAAACTTTTGCAGTTACCTGATCCCATCTTGCTCCTGTAGAGGTATGGCCATCTGTTGCTAAGTCCTCTTGAGCAGATGGACTTCCCTGACCCAGTAGAGGACCATCTCGATGAAAGTAAGCATCTACCTGGGTGACAACCGTTTGGGCTGCGCGACTGACCCCATCAATTCCGCTACCGGTTTTGCCACTAAAGAATAAAGTAGCAACCAGCAAAGCAAAACTAAGGGCGAGAGTCCAAAACAAGCCCCAAACAAGACTCCAAATAACCCGTTTTAGAAAACGAATCATAGCTATAATGGTTCTCACAAGTTCCTCCTTTCCTTAGGAAGACCTTTGTTTAGGTCTAGAAGAGGTTATTTTACCTCAGTTTTCTTAAAATAAGCTAAAGGGTGACGTCATAAAAGGAAAAAGATCCAGTTGACAGCAAAGCCAACCGAATCCTTTTCATCCTGCTTCTTCTTTTATACGTAGCTTAGCGATGCACTGTTACTTTTCCAGTACGATAATCCAAACTAATCCCACTCTGGACATTTGGAACAAAAACGTTAAACTCTAGACTGCCATCACTCGATTTTGCTTCAATTTGACTGCCAACTGGCACCAAATCTTCATCTGAAGCATAGTAGAGAGTTACCCGATAACGGACCCGCTTATTTTTATCTAAGGCCTTCCGAACAAGGGTTTCATAGTAATTTTGTCCCGTTGAAAAACTATCACGCGCTTGATTGGCCCAAGCTGTTTGAACCGCAATATTTTTAGGATTCGTCATCGAGGCATCAAACCCATCTAAGTTGCCAATCAAGGCATAGCCGAGAAGATGACCCCGATCAACCGCATGGGTATATTCACCAGCTAAATTGGTTACTTGGTGCCAGCCAGCAGGGGCCCAATCTACATCCGTCTGTTCTCTCTTTTGGTATTGACGAGTCGCCTTGGTCATCAAAGCGTTGGCAACTGTTGGAATCTCTCGTCCTTTTACAGTCTTTGTCTTGATATCTGCATAAGGGAGACTAGCAACATCCGCATCCAGATTGGTTTTATTCTGGTTAATGATGAAAGCGCCCGCTTCGTTCCATTGAATGTTCTTTCCTAGTTTAGCTCGAACACTATCTGTCAGAACACTCTCCGCTAGTTCCTTACTCGGTGTTGCTTCTTGACTCGAAGTAACAACCGTTTGAACCTGAGAGTGACTAGCGACTGGCTGGGGTTGACTAAAATAATAGCCACCGATGGAGAGGGCTGCTGCCACCACCAAGCCAAGTAGAGTTTGTCCCGATTTTTTCATTTTAAGTGGTTTCTTTTGATTGTTTGCCACACTGGTTTCCTCTGTTTCTACTGAATGGGAAAGAGCCTGGGATCACGATCTCAAGCTCCTCTTTTTGATAAATAGTTACTTACCTGAAAATTTCTGAAGGATTTCCTTCCAGGTATCTGGCGAGAGAATGGACCAAGGATCCTTTCCATTGCCAATGACACCATATCCAATGACCAAGCCAAGAGCGAAAACAATCGCTAAGATAGTAACAACCAATAGGACGATCCCCAATTGTTTTCCGATTGCTTTTAATTTAGTTTTCATCATCATCTTCCTTCACACGACGTACATCTGCTCCAAGAGCCACCAATTTCTCATGGAATTTAAAATATCCACGGTCGAGGTGGGTTAACTTGCTCACTTTGGTTTCTCCCTCAGCCACAAGCCCCATTAAAATCAAGGTTGCACTAGCACGCAAGTCTGTCGACATTACTTCAGCCCCTTGTAGGCTAGCTCCACCTTGGATACGAGCTGTATCTCTCATAATATCTGAATGTAAGCCCATCCGACGCATCTCTTCCAAATGTTGGAAACGATTTTCAAATACCGTTTCAATCATGGTCGATTCACCAGAAGCCATGGCCATCAAAGCAGTAAATTGGGCTTGCATATCTGTAGGGAAGCCTGGATAAGGTAAGGTTTTCACCGTCACTGGCTTCAATTTAGAAACATCTGAGCGAATGCGAATACCATTCTCTTCTTCCGTTACCTCAACGCCCATTTCTTGCATCTTAGAAAGAAGAGGGCGGTTGTGTTCCCAAATCGCATCCTCGATTAAAACGTCTCCACCTGTCATAGCTGCACCAACCATGAAGGTTCCTGCCTCAATTCGGTCTTGAACGACATTGTGAACCGCTCCATGCAAACGATCCACCCCAATAATCGTCAAGGTTTCTGTACCTGCTCCACGTACCTTAGCACCCATCTTATTCAAAAGAGAGGCCAAGTCCACGATCTCAGGTTCGCGGGCTGCATTTTCGATAACCGTCGTTCCATCTGCCAAGGTTGCTGCCATCATGATATTTTGGGTGGCACCTACGGATGGGAAATCCATGTAGATATGAGCTCCTTGGAGACGATCTGCTTTTGCTTCAATGTAACCAGCCGTTTGGGTGATCTTCGCTCCCATGGCTTCCAGACCTTTAAGGTGGAGGTCAATCGGACGACTTCCAATGGTACAACCACCTGGCATGGAAACTTTGGCATGACCATTCCGGGCCAAGACAGGACCTAGAACGACGATCGAAGCTCGCATCTTGCTGACATATTTGTAAGGTGCTTCTTCTGTTAATGGTTGCGTCGCATCAACGACTACAGTATTGGTTTCTTCATCAAACGTAACTTGTGTGTTCAAGCCACGAACGACATTGTTCATTGTAAAGACATCAGATAAAACAGGAACATTAGTCAAAGTTGTTGTTCCTTCACTGGCCAAAACAGTTGCTGCTAAAAGAGGAAGAACTGCATTCTTTGCTCCTTCGATTTTCACAGTTCCAACTAGGCGATTTTGACCACCATTTACAATAATTTTGTCCATACTCGTTATTACTCCATTTCATTCAGTCACGACTACTATCATACCATAAATTCATCAAAAAAGAATCTAAAAGTTCCCGTTAAACAGTTGCCGACTGAATTCGTAAATACTGATAAAGAAGCTACTAGTTAAATAGCCTACACTAATGCTGATCAATAAAATAAGAAGCCGAATTTTCACAGCTGTATCGGCAGTTACCTTTAAAAAACGCTCCCACTGAACCACCGTTGAAAGAAGGTGGTAGGCAAAGGAAATAAACAATAAGTGACTGCAAAAAGTAAAAATCATTTGAATCATACCTCTATTATACCATAAGACAAAGTTTCCTTTCATATTCTTAAGATTCGAAAAAAAGAAGTCGATCCAATCAACTTCTTTTTATATTTATAATCGATTTCCGACATTAATCCGGTTAATAGCGCGTTGAAGGGCAATCTTGGCACGACGCTCCATATCAACAGAATGTTGATCTTTGGCTTCTTCAAGGGCTTTTT
>NZ_CAJPOU010000024.1 GCF_905372335.1 Streptococcus sp. A12 | reverse complement strand
ACTCAAAATTAAAAAGCTAGAGTTCCACAATTGGAAATCTCTAGCTTTTTTGTGACTGAGAACAATGTTGTCCCAGACTATTTTTTATTTCCTGACTACCAAATCCATCTCTTACTGTTTCTTTAAAAGGTTTAGATTCGGATTTTTATGAGCAAAGAGCACGACCTCAATAAAGGTTCCCACTTGGAAGGCAAAGAGCAAGCCTACCAAAATATTGACCCGATGGTCTGTTTCATAGAATGGGGAATTCCATAAGAAGTGATTGGTCACCGTGGAAACTACACACCAGAGACCAAAGAGCTTTTCTTTTTGCTTGGTGCACTGAGACAGGATGAGAAAGGCTCCAACAGATACAACAGCTGTGTAGACTGCATGAGATGCTAAACCACCAGAAATGCGGTTCACTGCCTCTGTTACTGCTGAGAGGTCTCCAGTTCGCGTTTGACGCGCCACATAACCTAGATCTTCAATGATTTGGAAACCAAGACCAGATCCAAAGCCGGCAATTAAAATCGATTTCAAATCCTTACGACCCAAAATCAAGAGGATCCAGAAGGCCACCAGAGCTTTGAAAAATTCTTCAGAAAAAGGTGCTGTCAAAGCATCTGTCCATTTATTAAAGGTACTAACATCCTGAATGAGATGACTATTGAAATGGTCAATGAGGCTGTTCCCTGAAAAACTGAGCCAGCCAGCAACAAAAGCACCACCAAACATGGTCGCCCACAAAACAAGAAGAGGAACCTCAAATCTTTTTGCAAGTCGCTTAATAAAGAGATAAAGAGGAACGACAATTACCGCTAAAACGAGCAGATTTAATACCAAATCTCTTCCTGCTACTTGGTTAAACTCTTGTTGAGAGAGAGAGCCTAGCTCAAACTCCATCCCAATCCCTGCTAAGACCAGAAAGAGGAAGAGCAATATTCGTTGAAACTTATTCATCCTTCTTACCTCCCTTTGCTTTCTTTGATTTTATGAAGAAAATTCCTACTCCTATCACTGTCACAAGGGCTAAGCCAATCGTGATGACGAAGTCATAATCAAATGGTACCAAATTGATTTCTTCTTCTTGGTTTGCATCTTCTTCATCTGTTAAATCGTCAATAGCACCTTGTCCATATTGAGCAATCACCTTTTCTTCTGCTTCTTGACGAATTTCTTGCAGACGATCGAAGGTCTTTTGAGCTCGAGTCATGCTCGTTTCTGTCGCTTTTAGGCTCGCCTGCTCTGGCTGCGAAGCGAGGGCAATTTGTTCTTGGTCACTGATTTCTTGCTCAGCCATCCATTGAGATTCTAGGCGTTCCATTTCAGTACGGATGGCTCCATCTCCGAACAAATCAGGATATTTGGCAACTAAATCATTAATGCGAGACATGGTCCAATACCAAGATTGGGGATTATAGGCTGTTCCTAATTCTTGATAGGCTTGGTAGGTATTGGTGATATTGCCATAGTAAGGCAGGTAAGGAGCATTTCGTGGGCTTCCCATCGCTAACCACATGGTTCCCCCACCAGCACTATCAGGAACATTGTCCTTCAATTGGAAAATATGGGCTTCCATGACATTCGGGTTCGAAATCGGGTATTTATAGACTTCATCAAACTTCCCTTTTTCTGGAATCCCTTTTCCATCTAACTCCATTTGATCTTGAGGTTTGAAGTCTGTTCCTTCTAACCGATTGCGTTGGAGATTCATCGCATCTCGTAGCGTCAATTTCCGATCCGTTGTATGCATCAAGTCAAAATACTCGTCATCGTAGTTCACATCTGCATCTGGATCCAGTGACTTAATACCAGACCAAACACGAGAACGATCTGCCTCATGCAAAGGAGGATTGTAGGATTGGGAAACATGGAACTGGCCATCGATTTCTTTATAGGTTCCTGCATCACGGGCCACTTTTTCAACATCCTTCGAGGCAATAGTCCGTTCCTTATCTGAAAAATCGACATGTCCTAAGAAGAAGGTATTTGGAAAGACTGCATAACGATCTTCTGGGAAGAGAATCGCTACATATTGGTGACCAGAAAGGATCTCCATGTACCAGATTCCTTCCTTGTCCGCAATCGTCACAATATTTCCTTCTGCTGCCCCTTTTTCTTCCACAATTTTCGCAATAAGCTCGACTCCTTCACGAGCCGTTTTGACACTTGGAAGAACGACAGTGGTGAGGGCAGACTCAGCCAAGCCGTCCTCTACATAAGGATCGACCTTTTTAATGTTGTCATTTGCTGAAGCTGAGACGGTCGCTGAGATGGACACTCCATGTTCATTAAAACCAGCCTCATCAAATACACCCTGTTCTGGTGTAACATCTGGGACAGCTGTATATTTATAACTTACTTCTGGGAGCTCATACTTAAAACCATTGGTGGCATCTTCAAAGACATCCCCTTTCTTGTTATAAGTTCGTTCTCTGACCACAAAGTTCTTATTGTGGTTCGGTTCTAAGTCCTCCGTACGTCCGTACAAAGCATTCCCATCTGCCGTTAACTTTTTACCGATGATAAAACCTGTACAGGCCTCTACCGGTTGGGCAAAGAGGAAGAGAGCAGTGATCAAGCCCAAGGCTGATCGAGCATAACGTTTCTTCATATTGAACTCCTTTAACTAGATATTAACCGTATAACCTCTTTTAGTATACCTTCTGAACTAAGGTTTGGCAAGCGCTTACAACAACTGTAATCAATTAGTAATCTATCTGAAAATTGTTTGACTTTCAAATTATCAAATAACCTTCTCTATCTAACTGTACACTAAAAAGCTCGGAACCTTCCAAGCTTTTTCTGAATAATCTCTACCTTTTTAGGAAAGAATCAGGCTCGCGACAAGGGGACTTATAAAGACGTAGAAAACGCCAGTTATCCCAATTGCTAAGCCTCCCATAGCTCCGGCTACTTGACCATACTGAAAGGCTGTACTAGTCCCTACCGCATGACCTGTACCCCCAAGGGCCAAACCAATGGCAACAGGATCCTCAACTTTTAGGCATTTAAGAATCGTTGCTCCTAGGACACTGGTAAGGATACCTGTCGCTACAACGACAACCAGGGTAATGGTAGTAATTCCCTGCATTTTTTCAGCAATCCCCACTGCCATAGCTGTTGTCACAGACTTTGGAAAGAGGGAAATAGCTAGAAAGTACTTCATCCCAAAAAGCTTAGCCAAGACAGCTGTAAAAAGTGTGTTGACCACTACTGCTAGAAAACTACTAAGAAGAATACTCTTGGCATGGTGTTTCATCAGATGAAAACTCTTATACAAGGGAATTCCCAGGACAACCGTTGAGGGCACAATCAAATTACTGAGGTAGGTCCCGCCAATATTATAGGCCTTATAGGAAATCCCTGTCAGCTTTAAGAATCCAATGATCAAGACCGTAGCAACTAAGAGGGGGGTCGTGATCGGATGGGGAAAGCGACGAAAAACCATCATCCCAATCAGATAGGCAAAGACTGATAAAGAAATCCCAAAGAGAGGATTTGACCACAAACTTTCCATTATTTCTTCCCTCCTTCATAATCCCCTTCATACCGAGTCTTGATAAAACCGACGACTAAAGCAATGAGGGTTACATTGATGATGATAGCCCCTAAAATAATCAACATGATGGGCAATAAATAAGGCTGGATAACATCAAACTTATCCATAATCCCAACCGCTGGAGGTAAAAACAAAATCGTCATATTGGCTAAGAGAAAAGATCCGACCAGATTCACATGGCGGATACGAAGCCATTTCAACTGCAAGCAAAGAAATAAAATCAGTAGACCAATAATACTTCCTGGAATTGGCAAATGAAAGAGGCTAGATATCCCTTCCCCAATCAAAGAGATGGTAAAGATAATCATCAGTTGAACATATAGTTTCACGCGCTTCTCCTCAAAATTCTTGAAAGATACACTAACAGTCTACTCCTTTTCTGTAAAAAATCAAGTATTTTCAGAAAGTTTTCAGACATAAAAGACAAGGACGACTGCAAGAGTCTCCTTGTCTAAAGAGCTATTTATTTTTTCTTGGCTAGCATGGTCGCAAAGCGTAAGGCAATCCGATTGCCATTTTCATCTCGTCGATGCAAATGCCCTGGGTTCTCATTGTATTTAACGAGTTCCCAATCTTTGTAGTAGTCTGCTAGCTCGCCTTCCTTAAAAGTAAAGGAGAAAGGAACCTGGCAAGGATAGTCCTCTGTATCCATGGCACAAACGATCAAGTTATAGCCACCTGGATTGGTCTGGTCTTGCATATTTCGAATAATCGCCGGAATGCGATCCGCTTGCAAGAACATAAGGACAACCGTTGAGACAATCAAGTCATAACTTTGTTTTAGGTTCGCTGAGTTGATATCATAGAGCCCCACAGTCATTTCCAAGTCCTCTTGTTCTACAATACTTTGCAAGATCTCTAAAGCCAATTCATTTTGATCGACTGCTGTCACTTCAAAGCCATGCTGGGCCAAAAAGAGAGCATTTCGTCCTTGTCCACACCCTAAATCCAAGGCCTTGCCTGGAGAAAGGGACTCCATGGCTTCTAGCACTTCCGAATGGACGGGATTGCTATTATATTTTTTGGGGAAATAATCTTTGGGTTCACAGTAGAATTCCAAAAACCATTCCACATCATCTGTAAGGGCCTCTACACGGTGCCAAGCTTGCGGTTGTGCCATCGGGTTATCCGCACCTGCCTCAAAAATATGGCTGGCTACTTCTTCCCCATCTTCCGTCAGCTCAACAAACTTGAGTTTTCCTTTGAGAACGGTAATCTTTCCCCAAGTACCTACTTTGGTATTGTGTTTTCTTTGGACTGCTTCAGGCATGGTATCCTTGGTCCACAAAGGCATCCGTTTATAAGCAATTAATTTTTCAAGCATCCGTTTCTTCTCCTTCTTTCTATCTATCCCTATCATACAAAAATTGCATGCAAATAACAATAAAAAGAGTGGAATTACAAGCTCCTTTTGTGAAGACTTCTATTCCACTCTCATAGAATCCAGTTGAGGCAGGATGCTGATTTAGCAGTCTCTGTCTACTTATTCTTCATTTTCATTCTTTTTTGATTTTTTAAAGTAGAAACCTGCCAAGCCAAATCCTGCAAGTGCCAAAACTCCTAAGACGGCAGACAAACTGCTGTTTGAATCACTTGCCTTGCTAGATGATTGACTAGAAGCTGTTTCTTCCTTCTTGTCTGTCTCTTTCGATGCATCTTTTTTAGCTTGAGCTGCTGCTACCAGATTGGCCTTGTTGTAACCGTCATATACAAAGTCTGCTTCCAAGCCTTTTTCTGTACGAATCTTATCTTCCATCTCACTTTCAACTTGCTTGATTTGTTTGAAGATGGTTTCCGCACGTTTAAGTGAGTCGCTAGTTACTTCGTCTGCAGTAGCTTTCGCTTGGTCATCAGTGAGTCCACTGTATTTTTGATCCAAAGCCTCTTGTTCTTTGATCCAGCCTTTTTCCAATTCTTTCCACTTCTCTTGGATGCTATTACCAAAGAGATCTGGGTATTTCATGACCATTTGGTCAATATGCCAAACAGCCCAATACCAAGAAGTTGGATCGTATTTGGCAGAGCGAACTTTGAATGGTGCGTAGGTATCGTTGACAATACCATAGAATGGCACATAAGGCGTGTTCCGGCTTTGAGCGAGACCTAACCAAACAACACCACCAAATGGTGTTGGCAAGTCCTTCTTAATTTGGTATACGTGGGCGTTAATGACGTTTTCATTTCCCAAAGCATATTTGTATTTATTGGTATCGACTTCTTTACCTGGTTCTACTAAGTCATCTGGTGTGTATTGTTTGAGGTGTTCGAACCGGTTCCGTTGTTCAGCAAACACATCTTCTAGACTATACTTTTTAGAAGGATCCGTTGGTTTGCGCAAGAGATCAAAGTGCTTATCATCATATTTGATGTCCGCTTTAGGATCCATCAAGGTAATCCCTGCATAGGTCCGTGAGCGGTTACGTTCGGTATATTCATCTGGACCATATGAGTCTGCAATATGGAAGTTACCATCTTTATCAGTCTTGTAGTGGTCTGCCTTTTTAGCAACTGCTTCCACATCTTTTGAAGCAATGACATTGTCCTTGTCCTTGAAATCCACATGTCCTAGATAGTAGGTATTGGCAAAGATGGCATAGCGGTCTTGAGGGAATTTGATGGCTACATATTGGTGACCAGAGAGGATTTCCATGTACCAGAGTTCATCTTTATCTGCTACGACAATGATGTTTCCTTCGGCAGATCCTTTTTCATCAAGTACCTTGGCAACCAACTCAATTCCTTCACGAGCTGTTTTGGCACGTGGGAGAACCAAGTCTACCATAGCAGCTTCAGCCAAGCCATTTTTCACAAGTGGATCTGCTTCCAAAATCTTATCGTGTGGGGTTGCAGATACGGTAGAAGTCATGGAAACGCCCACTTCGTTAAAGCCGTGTGCTCCGAAATTCCCGTTGGAACCATCTCCATGGGCTGCATCATAAGTTGCGGTATATTTCATTTCATGACTCAAGTGAGGATAAGCAAAGCCGTTAGATTCGTCCTCCAACATATCCCCATCCTTATAGTCTTTGGCAGGTACCACTTCGTAAGTTTTATTGTGGCGACCACCATCGGGAGCATAAGGATAGTCTTCAGTCCGCCCAAAGAGCATGGAACCATCTGTCGTGAGTTCCTTCCCAACAATGAAGGCTGAGCAGGCCTGCGCAACTTGAACTGGAATCAAGGCAAAGGCCATCAAAGCAATCATCAGTTTGACCAGTAGTTTTCTCATAGTCGATCTCCTTTATGACTACAAAAGAGGCTAGAAAATCATTTTCAAGCCGACGAAAAACAACTATACCAACGCTACCTTCAGTATACTCTTATCCAGATAATAATGCAAGCGGTTTCAAGAAAGGAAATTTAAAAATAGGAACAGTTTTCAGCCCTTGCTTCAGCTGTTCCTATTTCTTACTTTAACGCGTATTGTATTGCTTCATGACACGAGCAATGTCACGATTTTGCTCCCGCCGTTTGATGGATTCACGTTTGTCATAATCGTGCTTCCCTTTGGCTAAGCCCAGCAAGAGCTTGGCGTAGCCATCCTTAAGATAAACCTTAAGGGGAACTAGAGTCATCCCTGTTCCTTTAGTCTCCTGCTCCAACTTTTGAATTTGCTTCTTATGCAGCAAGAGTTTGCGACGACGCTCTGGGTCTTGGTTCCAGATATTGCCTTCCTCATAGGGAGAAATATGAACATTGCTGAGCCAGACTTCTCCATTTTTGACTTGGGCAAATCCATCCTTGAGGTTGATACGAGCTGCTCGAACACTCTTGATTTCTGTACCAGTCAGGACCATTCCTGCTTCAATGGTTTCAACAATTGTATAATCGTGGCTTGCTTTCTTATTTTGTGCGACGACCTTTCCCTCGCCCTTTGCCATGCTTAGCTCCTTTCTTAGCTACTTCCTTGTAAAAAGGTTTCTTACTCTTTTTCTTCTTGTCTTTTGAAGAATGCTTGCGCTTGTTCTCTTTAAAGGCTCCTTGCTTTCGTTCTTCTTTCTTAGAAGAAGGGCGCTTAGAGTGTCCATTTCGATCTTTACGGCCCGATGCTTTAGTGACTTTTTCAATCAAATCCAGCTCACTTGGGATATAAGAAAAATCAATCTCACCAGACATCTTATCCGCTCTTTCGACCCTGATTCGGATTTCCTGACCGACACGGAAAGTGACGCCTGATTTTTCCCCGCGCAAGGTCAAATCGCGCTCGTTAAAATGATAAAAACCAGGTAAGGTAGTGATGTGGATTAAACCTTCTACGGTATTTGGCAATTCAACAAAGAGACCAAACTTGACGACACTGGACACCAGAGCATCGTACTCTTCGCCAACATAGTCCTCCATGTACTCTGCCTTCTTCATGGCTTCCACTTCCCGTTCCGCATCAATGGCGCGGCGTTCCCGACTAGAGGATTGGCTAGCAATATCTGGAATGACCTGTTCAAAATGACTAGCTACTTCAGAATCTATTCTATACTCTCGCACCATGCGGTGGACTAATAAGTCTGGATACCGGCGAATCGGACTGGTGAAGTGAGTATAGAACTCAGCTGCTAGCCCATAGTGGCCGTGGTTGTGCTCGGAATATCGCGCTTGTTGCATGGAACGGAGCAACATCATAGACAAGACATCAGCATAGGGTTCCCCTTCTACCTTCTTCATGATGTCCTGCAAGGTTTCCTGACTCATGAAACTAGCAGTCCCATAAATTGGAAGGCCAAAACTAGAAGCATAATCGATAAACTTTTGCACCTTCTCTGCTTTGGGTTCTTCGTGAATCCGGTAAATAAAGGGAAGTTTTCGTTTGGCAAAATGCTCAGCTACTGTCTCATTTGCAATCAGCATAAAGGATTCAATCATCCGTTCTGCAACCCCACGTTGGCGCAAGACGATGTCTACTGGTTTTCCTTGAGGATTGACCAGGATTTTAGCTTCGCTGGTATCAAAGTTCAGGGCTCCTCGTTTTTCCCGCATTCCTTCTAAGATTTGATGAAGAGCAACCATGGCTTCGATACTTGGCACAATGGCTTGGTATTCCTCACGCTTCTCCTGGTCTCCAGCAATGATCTCATTGACATCGCTATAGGTCATCCGGAAAGTCGTTTTAATAACCGTTTGGGTGATCTGATAACGAAGGACCCGACCACGCTGGTCGATTTCCATAATGGCTGACTGGGTCAAGCGATCCACTTGAGGGTTTAAGGAACAAATCCCATTAGAGAGACGCTCTGGTAACATGGGCACGACCCGGTCTGTCACATAGACAGAGGTCGCCCGGTTGAGGGCTTCCTTGTCCAAGGCCGAACCTTCGGTCACATAGTAAGAGACATCGGCTATGTGAACGCCAAGTTCATAATTCCCACCTTCCAAGCGCTTGATGTGAACAGCATCATCCAAGTCCTTGGCATCGGCACCATCAATGGTAAAGATGATTTCATCTCGAAGGTCCAAACGTCCCTCCATATCCTTCTCACTAGGCTGGTCTGGGATGCTTTCTGCTTCTTTGAGGACCGCTTCTGGAAATTCTGAGACAATATCCATAGACTCCAAGACTTCCAAGACATCGATCCCAGGATCTGTCACATGCCCAACCACATCTTGTACTGAGGCTACAAAGTAGTTGTGCTTCCGACTTGGATACTGTTCAATAGCTACCTTGAGAACTTCCGTTCCCTCTAATTGTAGGGCAGGTTTTTTTACGTAAATGCGTTGACTAATCTTTTGATTCTTTGAAAGGATGTAGCCTGCGTATTTGGGTTTTTCCTCATCCAAAACGATTTGTCCGACGACTGTTTGGAGGCTATGCTCCAAGACATCAATGATTTTCCCCTCTGCCGCTGTCCCCTTTTGCCGATCGGCGACCTTGGTGATTACAACCTCAACTGTATCCCCATCAATGGCATGGTTGACATCATTTCGTCCAATAAAAATGTCCTCTTCTTCCCCCTCTAAGCTGACAAATCCAAAGCCACTCTTATGAGCATGGAAAATCCCTTTCACAGTAATGACGCCTTTTGGCTTGGCATCAAGGAGACTTAAAAAACCATTTTCTTCAAAGGTTAGTTGACGACGTCGCTCCATCAGCGAAATGGTCTTAATCAGTTCACGAAAACCTTTGGCGTCAGTACTCCCAATGGCTTGAGCCAATTGATCAACCTGAGCTTTTCCCTCCTGTTTTAAATAATCAATAATTTTACTTTTCATATCTTGTGCTGGTCACCCAGCCTCCTTTATTTTCTTTCTTTCAGAGAGATTTCTTTACAAGTGACGAACTCCCTATCAAACGACCCATAGATGAAAAAATAGGCAAAGACAATGTCTAAGCCTATCTTATTTACTGGATAATACCATTAGAATCATCGCAATCAGTAACCAAAGGAAAATCATGACTCCTGTTAAACGTTGCATGACTGCTTCGAATCCACGAGCTTTTGAACGTTCGAATAAGTCATTTGAGCTTGCATCGAATACGTTGCTAGATTGATTTTTAGTTGGTTGCATGAAGATAGCGATAATAATTAATACAGATAGTACCAATAAAATAGTAATCAACGGTTTAGTCATAATTTAAAAACTCCTTAAAATCCTATCTATTTTACCATAAAAATCATTTCGTTTCAAGATGTAATGTCACTTTTCTTTCTTTGGGACAATACTTCAAAACTTCAATTCTTTCAGGGTGTGTCTTCATATTTTTACTTGTCAAATAATTCTGACTACCACAGCTCGTGCAGGTTAGTTGTACTTTAATGCGCACTGATTTCTCTCACTTTCAAATACTTTCTAAAGATGAATAAAAGGAAGGCCAAATCTATAAAGGCTAGGATAGCAGTCCCATAGAATACCCAATGGTAATTGACATGCATGGCAATACTAGAGCCCATCAGGGGACCAAGAACTCCCCCAACATAAAAGAAGAGCTGATTGTAACTAAAAATCCGAGAAATTCCTTCCTTGGGAGTCATGCGGTTTAAGAGAGCCGTCACTCCGGGCATTAAGGCTCCTGTTCCAATTCCAAATAGGAAGCGAAGAAGGCCTAATTGAAAAGGGGTCTGAGCAAGGGCACAGAAGATATAGAGGATGCCACTATAGAGAAGAGCTAAAAGTAAGAGGCGATGGTTGCCAATTTTATCTCCGAGCTTTCCCATCCATCCCGATGTCAGGATACTGGAAATCCCCATCGCTGATACGATCAGTCCAGATACAAAAATAACATTGTCGCTCTGGCCAAGTTCTCTCACATAGAGTGGAAGAATGGGAGAAATGGACTGACCGATCATCTGAATGGTCATACTGGTCAAAAAGAGGCCCAGTAAAATGCCCTTATGCTGGATAGAAGTCAGTAATTCCCAGCTTGAAAGGTGCTTCTCCTTCGATATTTGTTGGTAGTCTTCCTCAATGCCCCACCAAGTTAAGGCAGAGACGAGAAAGAGGAAAAAACCAACGAGGAGAAAGACATTACGCATACCAAATTGCTCTGCGATCAATCCACCCAACAAGGGGCCCATCAAAGTACCGGCGACGGTTCCCGTCGATAAGGTTCCTAGAGCATATCCAGATTGATTCTTTGGTACCTGACTGGCAATGAGAGCCGTGCTATTAGGCACAAAGCCTGAGAAGACACCATTTAATAAGCGTAGGAGCAGCAACCAAAAGACGGAAGGGACAAAAGCAATTCCTCCCATGGTCAAGGTCATAGCAATCGAGGCTCTCAACATCATGGGTTTCCGACCATAACGGTCCGCCAAACTCCCCCAGATTGGGGCCATTAGAGCGGAAGTCAAAGAGGAGGAGGCGACTGCAATCCCAGCATAAAAAGGAACTGCCGGACCTTTCACCCCCAACTCCTCAACAAAGAGAGCCATAAAGGGAACCACTAACGAAAGACTGGCACCTACGAAAAAACAGCCAATCCAGGCAATAAAAAGATTTTTACGCCAATTGATTTCCAGTGAAATAGGATCATCTTCTTTCTATTTGTTCTAAAGCCCGATCGATATCCTGATAGAGGTGATCACGCTGGCTATTGTTATCGATCACGAGATCGACAAGAGCTTTTTTCTCATCTAGAGGCATCTGGGCTGCCAAACGATCGCGCGCCTGGAACTCCGTTAGGGCGTTTCTTCCCATTAAACGTTGCAACTGGGTCTCTTCCGTCACATAGACCAGCCAGACTTGGTCAAACCAGTCCAGATATCCCTGCTCGATTAACAAGGGAATATCCATGAAAAAGAGGTCTTCTGTTGCAGCTAGTCGGTCCCGTTCTCGCGCCAGGGCTTTGCGAATGATCTCTCCTTGTACTTGGTTGGACCAGGTAATCTCTTTTTGGCTTGAGAAGATGCGTTGAGCCAGAGCAGGACGATTCAAGTCTCCAGTATCTAGGAGGATGTCCCTTCCAAAATGCTCTACCAAAGCTTGATAGAGTTCTCCACCTGGTGCCTGCAGGTCATGGACTACTCGATCAGCATCAATGACAGGATACCCTTTTTCTTTTAAATAGGAAGTGACAGTTGACTTTCCTGAAGCGATCCCTCCTGTTAATCCTATGATTCTTGCCATCTAGTTCTCCTTTTGACAGTGAGGGCAAAAATGGGTTCCGCGTCCCCCCAGCTGGATTTTCTCAATCGGTGTTCCGCAGCGCAAACAAGGTTGACCTGTTTTCCCATAGACCTGGTGTTCTTCCTGCATGGTGCCATCCTCGCCAAAAGCATTGCTATAGGAGCGAACGGTGGAGCCACCCTTTTCAACAGCCTGAGCCAGCACAGCAATTGTTTCTTTGCGAACAGCTTTGGCTTCTCTAGCAGTTAAGCTTTGACCCAAACGGGCTGGATGAACCTTGGCTCGATAAAGGACCTCATCTACATAAATATTGCCCAGACCAGCCACTAATTTTTGGTCCAAAAGAGCTGATTTAATGGGTTTCTTTGATTTACTAAGAGCTGTTTGGAAGGCTGGCCCTTTAAAATCCTCTTCTGTCGGCTCTGGACCAATCTTTTTCGCCAAAAAATAGCTGTCGACAAGCTCGGGTTTGATAACTTCCATAGTCCCAAACTTGCGAACATCTTCATAGACCAGGGTGCTGCCATCTGTCAAATGAAAGAAGACATGGGCATGCTTGCGAGGAGGGACCTCCTCTGGATAAAAGAAATACTTGCCTTCCATCCGCAAATGCGAGATGAGGACCAGATCCGTCAGATAAAACAAGAGGTATTTCCCGCGACGCCCCAGGGACCGAATTTCTTGACCTGGAAGATCTTGACAAAAAGCATCTAGATCCGTATGAATCATCTTCGAATACTTTACTTCCACTGACTGAATGGTTTTCCCAAGAATTAATTTCTCAAGACCGCGTCGGACAGTCTCTACTTCTGGTAATTCAGGCATAGAACTCCTTTCAAAAACAAGAAGCAGGCTTCTGCCCACCTCTTCTTAATATTCTTTTTCGTTGTATCCGAAATCAGCAAGATCCAATTTCTTATCCCGCCAATTTTTCTTGACTTTGACCCAGGTTTCTAGGAAGACCTTGTCCCCTAGCATTAGCTCAATATCCTTACGCGCAAGGGTTCCGATCTTCTTGAGCATGGCACCGCCTTTTCCGATGACAATGCCTTTTTGGCTATCGCGCTCGACCATGATGGTTGCTCGGATATGGACCTTATCTGTCTCTTCATCCCGCTTCATAGAATCCACCACTACGGCAACAGAGTGAGGAATTTCTTCCCGCGTTAAATGCAAAACCTTCTCACGGATCATTTCAGAGACCAAGAAACGCTCTGGATGGTCAGTAATCTGATCCGCAGGGAAATATTGGAAACCTTCTTCTAAGTTTTCGCTCAAAATATCAATCAAATGCGAAACATTGTTTCCTTGAAGGGCTGAAATCGGCACAATTTCCTTGAAGTCCATCTGACTACGGAAGTCATCGATTTGCGCTAAGAGTTGGTCAGGGTGCACCTTGTCTATCTTGTTGACCACCAGAATAACCGGCACCTTAGCAGCCTTGAGGCGCTCGATGATCATGTCATCGCCTTTCCCACGTGGCTCGTCTGCTGGCACCATAAAGAGAACGGTATCGACTTCTCGAAGGGTGCTATAGGCAGACTCTACCATGAAGTCTCCAAGCGCTGTCTTGGGTTTGTGAATCCCTGGGGTATCGATAAAGACGATCTGTTCCTTATCGGTCGTGTAAATTCCCATAATCTTGTTGCGCGTTGTCTGCGCCTTGTCACTCATGATAGCAATTTTTTGCCCCATGACGTGGTTCAAAAAAGTTGACTTCCCAACATTGGGACGTCCTAAAATGGCTACAAAGCCTGATTTAAATGTCATAGTTTCCTTTCATGAGGGAAGTCTCCCTCTTATCCAAATACTAGAGCCCACAACTTGGGCACAAATATAATAAGACCTGTCACCAAGGCAAAGCCCGAAATAACGAGAACCGCTCCTGCCGCCATATCTTTGGCATTCTTTGCCAACATGGAGAAATGGTAATCGCTCGCCAAATCCACTACATTTTCAAGAGCAGAATTCATGATTTCAAAGGCAATGACCAAAGAAACACTTAAGAGTAGAAAGAGCCACTCTGTTGCTGAAATGCCAAAAAGGAAGCCTGCAACAATCGCTAAGATAGCTGAAAGTGCATGCTTACGCATATTTCGTTCCTCTTTAAAGGCTGTGAAAATCCCTGTTAAAGCAAATTCAAGACTGGCAATCAGTTCTCGATTTTTCCATTTTCGTTTATTGTCTTGTGAGTCCATAGGCTGTCAAAATCTCTTCCTGTAAGCCAAACATTTCCTTCTCTTCTTCCGGCGTATAGTGATCATAACCGTTGATATGAAGGAAGCCATGCACTGCTAAAAAGCCCATCTCGCGCTCAAAGCTATGGCCATACTCGGCTGCTTGCTCACGCGCCTTGTCTACAGAAATAAAGAGCTCTCCAATATAGGTATCAAACTCTGCCATCATTTCTGCCAATTCTGGATGGTCTTCTAAATCTTCTTCTGAAAAAGCAATGTCCATCTCTGGTTTGTATTCTAGACTGATCACATCCGTTGGGCGATCCGTATCCCGGTATTCCAAGTTCAATTCATGGCTACGTTCGTTGGTTACAAAGGTCACTGCCATTTCCTTGTCTTCTTTGCCCAATTTTTTTGCAGCAAATTCTAAAATTTCCTGGGTTTGTTTGATCATTTCTTCAGAGACTTGACCGGTCTCATCAACCATTTCAATATACATCTTGGATCACCTCACTATCATTTCAATTATAGCATAAAAATAGCGTATATACTAGAATACACGCTACTTTTACTATTTGAAGAATGCCCTTTTATTCAACCGTCTGTTGGATAGCTTGCATCTGGGCATAGATGCCACCATGGGCAATCAAGTCTGCATGTTGGCCCCGTTCGACAATGCGTCCTTCTGATAGAACCAAGATCTGATCCGCATCTTGAATGGTTGATAAGCGGTGGGCAATGATAAAGGTGGTCCGGCCTTTCTGTAAGACTGCCATAGCCTTCTGAATAATCTCCTCTGTCTCCGTATCAATGTGGGAGGTCGCTTCGTCCAGAATCAAAATTTTCGGATTCATGTAAAGGGTCCGTGCGAAGGAAATCAATTGACGCTCTCCACTTGAGAAGGCCGATCCTTTTTCAACCACCGGATGGTCGATTCCCTTTTCTAATCTCTGGATCATAGGCAGGGCACCGACCTGTTTTAGAGCATCCAAGACGCGATCACGGTCGATATCTGTTTGAATCATGGCCACATTGCTAGCAATGGTCCCTGAGAACAGATAGGGATCCTGTAAGACAATTCCCATATGGGAGCGAAGACTCTCTCTAGAGAAATGGCGAATATTCTGGCCGTCGATCCGAATTTCTCCCTCCTGCGGATTATAGAAACGATAGAGCAAGTTCATAATGGAGGATTTACCCGAACCGGTATGGCCAACCAAGGCAAGGGTTTGACCCGGATGGGCTTGGATGGAAATATCCTTCAGAACTGGCTTACCTTCTTCATAGGCAAAAGTGACATGATCAAACTCCACTGCCGCCCGATCTATTTGAATCTCCTCTGTCGCATCTGCCTCTACCTTTTCATCTAGGAAAGTCAAGACTCGCTCCCCTGTTTCCAGAGAGCGTCGGATATCCGGAAGACGACGGATCAAATTGGCCATCAGATCAAAAAGCTGAATAACATAATTGAGATTGATAAACAAGAAACCTGCAGTCATCCCCAAATCTCCTCCAAGAAAGGATAGGCCTGCAATGGTTAATATTCCTGCAATGACGATGTATTTCAAGAATTCTGTCAGGCTCCAAGAGGCAATGGAGTCTGCTAGGACCAAACGATCATAGGCCACAGTCATCTTGTCTGTCGTCTGATCAAACTCCTCAATTACGCGCTCTTCTTGTCCGTAAAGTTGGATCATACTAGCTCCATGAAGCAGTTCATTTACCTGGGTATTGATCTCACTTCTGGAATCAAAGAAGTCCTTCATGGGCTTGTCCGTCATGCGCTTATACAAGGCCTGAATCCCGTAAAAGATAGGGAAAATCAAGCATAGGAGGAGACCCATCATGGGATTGATAGTAAAGAGAACTCCCATGATAAAGAAGAAACGCATCAAATGAATGACCAAATACATACAGGAATTGTAAAATTGAGTCCGTAAGGTCTCTGTATCATTGACAATCCGTGTAGCAATTTTCCCTGCTGGCTTGTCATCAAAGTAGGAAATCGGTAGTTGTTGCATCACGAGGAAGGCTTGATCGCGTAGCTGTGCAGTTACCTTATTGCCTCCATGGATCAAAACCCGATTGCCTATATAACTGACAATCTGACCCACAGCCAAAACAATCAGATAGAGGACACCCATAAGATAGAGTGCTCCTAACTCTCCTCCCTGACTCAAGGCTGTCAAGGGACCATCAATCATTTTTTGCAGAATAAACGGCGATAGATCTGACAAAATCGTTGCCAGCAAAAGACAGATGAAACCAAGGCCAAAAATACCAGGAAAAAGGGATAGTTTTTGTAATAGTCGTTTTAAAATACCCATCTTATTCTCCTTCCTGTCTTTGTTGCCGTTGGTATTGTTCGTAATACCAACCTTCTTGAGCTAGTAAATCACTAGCTGTTCCTTCTTCTACAATCCGTCCTTGATCTAACACAAGGATCCAATCTGCATGATGGACAGCTGAGAGACGGTGAGAGACTATCAAGGTTGTCTTTCCTTGTCGCTCTCTTTGAATGGTCTCAATAATGGCCTGTTCTGTCTTGGCATCCACTGCGGATAAAGAATCATCCAAGAGGAGCAACTGGGCATCACGTAAAAAGGCGCGCGCCAAAGAAATCCGTTGCTTCTGTCCTCCCGATACGGATACTCCCTTTTCACCAATCAGAGTATCCAGACCATCCGACATCCGTTCCAAATCATCTGCGAAGGCTGCCTGAGCGATAGCATCCATGATTTCATCTTGACTAGCTCCCTTCTTACCAAGGGAAATATTTTCTAAAATAGACTTCGAAAATAGGATGTGTTCCTGCGAGACGTAACCGATTTTTTCCTCAATAGAGCGTCTCACGTAACGAGCAACGGGCTCCCCATTAATGGTAAATGTCCCTTGCCCAAGTGGGTATTGTCGTAAGAATTGACGGACCAAGCTTGTCTTTCCTGCTCCTGTTCGACCCACAATCCCAATGGTTTGCCCTTTATTGAACTGCAAAGAAATCTGAGAAAGACTCTCCTTCTCCGCCATCGGATAGGTAAAAGAATAGTTTTCGAAAACTACCTCATTCAGTTCCTCTAGCCAATCATCCCCATCTCTTTCCAAGTCATCATCCTCTTCGACCAATTCTGACAACTTTTTGTGGGAGGTCTTGGCTGTTTGATAGACAAGGATGAAGTCTGCTAGCATCCACATCGGCTCAATCAAGGCCACTAGATACAATTCTAGACCTAGCAGTTGACCCAAGCTAATCTGTCCAGTCTTCAAGAAGTGACCCCCACAGACCAAAAGCAGGACGGTTGAAACCCCGATAAAGAAGAGGGCAAAAGGACCAAAGGCATTTTGAATAGAGGCGATCTTATCCCCCGTCTTGGCCAAACTTTCTGTCCGCTCTTGAAATTGTCGCACCTGACGCTCCTTGCGACTATAGGCCCGCATGACCCGAATCCCTTCGATGGATTCTAGGACCTCATCATTCAAGTGAGCCACGGCGTCACGGTTTTCATCCACATAGACCTCTTCCTTTTTCCCCAGGAGATAGGTTGATAAAACCAGAAAACTCATAGGAATAAAGGAAATCAAACTCAACTGCCAGGAAATCAAGAACATAGTTGGAATAATAAAGAGGAACAAGCCTCCTCCATAAAGGACAATCAGCATCCCATAGCCGACCATCCCCATCATCCCGTCTACATCCGTGGTAAAACGAGTCAAGAGATCCCCTGAGCGAAATTTTTCATAAAATGGCCGTCTCATAGCTACGAGCTTACGAAAAGCTTGCCCCTGTAGCCTAGCCTTGTAATGGACCGAAGCTTGAAACAACTTCAGATGCCAGTAGTAAGCAGAAATGTAATTTAAAAAAGTAGCTCCCAACAAGAGAGCAATATCTATCGTAAAACTTGACTGAGTCAAGGTCTGCTTGCTCAGCTGGTCGACTAGTCGTTGAATGACCTGTGTCGGTATTAAAATTGTATAATCATAAATCACTAGGACCACAGCAATGCTGAGATACAGCCACTTATGCTCCCAGATGTACTTCCATAAAGCTCCTATCATCTTCTCCCCTTTCAATTTGGCACAGAAAAAACCCAAGTAGGAGCTGAGTACGTGCTCAGTCCACACTTGGGCCTTCTGATGCCTGTCACCAATTCAGTTAAGGCAGGCAAAAATGCATACAAAAAACCCAAGACAGACTCCTCCATCTTGGGTTTCATTCAATTTTTACATAGAACTCAACTGAGATTGGAGAAGCTGTGTATTCAATTGTGTCATCAAAACATCTACTTTGTTCATGATGGTTTTCTCCTTTCTCTTTGTTGTTCTAACTTTACCACGGATTTCTGTGCTTGTCAACGTTTTTTTGAAAATTGTTGAAAAAAGATTCATAAATAGGCACTAAATTTGAAATTAAAGCACAAAAAAGAAGCCTAGTTCTTCTCTAAGCTTCTCTCTTCTTCTATGCTAGTTGCCGGGATTGAACCGGCGACCTCATCCTTACCATGGATGCGCTCTACCAACTGAGCTAAACCAGCAGTACCTATCTACTATATCATGGAGATAGGCCTTTTGTCAATATCATGACTCATTTTTCTGCCAAATATTCTTCTTTGGTGAGGACATAATGAACTCTCGTCACCATTCTCCCTTCTTCATGCAGGTCTAGCATCGCGTAGGGCTCTTCGTGAGAATATTTCATCCCTGATTTGGCCATCACCCGTCCAGAAGCCGGGTTGTCCTTATCATGAACAGCAATGAGCTTGTTCATCCCTAACTGTTCAAAAGCCAGGGCAATGACTGCCTTGGTAGCTTCTGTCGCAAGACCTTGGCTCCAATAATCTTTATTCAGAACATAGCCGATACTCCCCTTTTTCAGAGAAAGATCCAAATCCAGTAAATCAATCGTCCCGATAAATTTTCCATTTTCTTTGAGTTCGATCCCCCATCTGCCAAGTGGGCTCACTAGGTAAAAAAGGGCAATATTATTACGCGTCTCTTCTAGACTCTGATTGGTTGGAAAAGTGTAGCGCGTAACTGTTTCATTAGAAGCGTACTCAAACATAGACGGTGCATCTTCTAGAGTGACCGGACGCAAGTGCAAACGATCTGTCTCCACTTCACGATAAGCCGCTAACTTCACATATAAATTTTCCATTTGACACTCCTTCTTTAGGGATTAGTTTAGCAAATAACATAAAGGAGGGCAAGCTCAAATTTTTCTTGCTTTTTAACCCATTTTTCTATACAATAAAATCAATCAAAACAATCAGATGAGGAGTGAAAAGGTCATTGAGTTAGGAGAGCAATCTCATGCCAATGACCTTTTCACACCTAAATCTAAGTAAGGAGAAATAATCATGTTAATTGGTATTCCAAAAGAAATTAAAAATAATGAAAATCGGGTCGGTTTGACCCCTGCAGGTGTACAAAGCTTGGTGAAGAAAGGCCATCAAGTTTTGGTAGAAACAAATGCTGGACTTGGTTCTGGCTTTGGCGATGAAGATTATGCCAAACAAGGAGCGACTATTGTTGCGACTGCTGCAGAAGCTTGGGCAGCTGAATTGGTGGTCAAGGTCAAAGAACCCCTCGCTGAAGAGTATGGCTTCCTTCGTGAAGACCTCTTGCTCTTCACCTACTTGCACATGGCTGCTGCACCTGAATTAGCAGATGCCATGGTGACTGCCAAGACAACTGGGGTGGCTTACGAAACGGTACGAGACCTTGAAGGACAATTGCCTCTCTTGGTGCCAATGAGTGAGGTTGCTGGACGAATGGCCGTTCAAATCGGGGCTCACTTCCTCACCAAACAAGAAGGTGGATCTGGTGTCCTCCTAGGTGGGGTACCTGGTGTTCCTAAAGGGAAGGTTACCATCATAGGAGGCGGGGTCGTTGGAACCCACGCAGCTCGGATTGCACTTGGACTCGGCGCCCAAGTGACCATCTTAGATATCAGCGCTAAACGTTTGGCTGTTCTGGAAGATGTCTTTGGTCACCAAATCCAAACCCTTATGTCCAATCCATTTAACATTGAAGCCAGTGTCCGTGATGCCGATGTTGTTATCGGAGCTGTCCTGATTCCTGGGGCTAAAGCTCCTAAATTAGTGACAGACGATATGGTTAAACAAATGCGTCCAGGTTCTGTCATCGTGGACGTAGCTGTGGACCAAGGTGGGGTTATTGAAACAGCAGACCGTGTCACAACGCATACGGAGCCTGTTTACGAAAAACATGGCGTGCTCCACTATGCCGTTGCCAATATCCCAGGTGCTGTCGCTCGCACTTCTACCATTGCCCTCACCAATGTAACCCTTCCTTATGTCGAAGCTTTGGCTGACAAAGGTTTCCATAAGGCCATCGCCCTTGATGAAGGCTTACGCCAAGGTGTTACTACTTACCAAGGCCATATCACAAGCCAACCAGTTGCAGAAGGGCTAGAACGCAACTTCACACCAATTGATGAATTGGTTTAATTTCTAATATTTAAAAGGCTGGGCAAAAAGTGTCCAGCCTTCGTTGTATGATAGTAATAACTACATGACGCAGTGGTTGATTGGCATCTTTGTTCGCTTTTAAAGCTACAAAGACGACCTAATCAACTGTGCGGGGGTGGGAAAACGAACTCTTTTTAATTAGTCTGAGTTCTTTCCCACTCCCTTTTTTATTCTGCTTCTTCTTCCACATCCAGTTTTTCTTTGAGGACTGGATTCGGAATGGGCTCGTAGGCCCGGATAATCTCTGCTACTACTGGATGACGAACAACATCCTTGGCAGAGAAATGCACAAAGTCAATCTGAGAAATATTTTTTAATTTCTCCTGAGCATCAATCAAACCGGATTTGACATTTCGAGGGAGGTCAATCTGGCTGGTATCTCCATTGACAATCATCTTGGAGTTAAAACCAAGACGGGTCAAAAACATCTTCATCTGCATGATGGTGGTATTTTGCGCTTCATCGAGGATGACAAAGGCATCGTCCAAGGTCCGCCCCCGCATATAAGCTAAAGGCGCAATCTCGATAATCTCCCGCTCCATCATCCGAGTGGTTTGGTCTTTCCCTAAAATCTGGTAGAGAGCATCATAGACCGGTCGTAGATAAGGGTCCACTTTTTCTTTAAGATCCCCTGGTAGGAAACCAAGGCTCTCTCCTGCTTCTACAGCTGGACGGGTCAAAATGATCCTCTTAACTTGACCACGCTTGAGGGCGGTGACAGCCAAAGTCACAGCTAGGAAGGTTTTCCCTGTCCCGGCTGGTCCAATCCCGAAGGTCACATCATGGTGCTTGACACTATCGACATAAATCTTTTGCCCCAGCGTTTTGACCCGAATGGGCTTGCCGTAGCTATCCTTGATGATTTCTTCTTCATACAAGGCGACGAACTTATCCAACTCATCATTACGAACCATTTGAATAGCTGTTACGACATCCGGCGTCCCGATGGTCATACCACGATTCACCAAGATCAGCAAAGCCTCAATGACTTGTCTAGCTTTCTCACAATCTTCTTCTTGCCCAATGACCTGGACAATTTCTGTTCGTGCATGGATGATCACATCCAACTCTTGCTCCATCAAACGCAAATGACGCTCATTGGATCCAAACAGATGGAAGAGATCATCTGGATGACTTAATTGAATATCAATTGAATGTTCTTTCAAATAAAGAACCTCTCTATTTCTGTAAGTTTTCTCTATTATAACAAAGTGACCGAGAATTGACCATCCCCGGCTCACCACTATCTCCTGTTACTAATGACCTAAGTATTCTTCCCAGATCGCATCAAATTCTCCTAGATTAAAGGAGAAACTGGCATGTTCTTCCAGAAAGCGGCTGACCTCATCAAAATCATCTGTATGTTTTGGAAAGGCAGACTCATGAAAAGCTAGATCAGCTAGCAAGGCTTTCGGAGCATTGCTTTTGGGATTGCGCTCTGTCATCAGCCAAGTGTAAAATGATTTTCGCATAAGGCTCCTCTTAGATTAGTTCCGTTCCAAACTGGTCTTGCTTGATTTTTCTCGCTTTCATCAAGCCACCCAGAGCCTTTTTGAACTGCCCCTTGGAAATTCCAAAGGTTGCCTTAATCTCTTCTGGGGAGGACTTGTCATTCAAGGTCATAAAGCCACCATTCCCCTCCAAGTAGGCCAAAATCATCTGCGCATCGTTTTCAAGCATTTCAAACGAGCGTGGTTTCAAGGACAAATTCAAGGTCCGATCCACCTCTCGGAAACCGATGACCCGAGCATCAAGGACTTGTCCCAAACGGGGTTCTGCATAGCGCTCACTTGGATGGATAAAGCCCAGCATATTGTTTTCAGGCAGGTAAACAAATGTCCCTGAGAGTTTTAAGCGATAGACGATAGCCGGCCAGTTCTGGTTTTGCATATTGTTGTAGGCTGGGCGGGCAATTCGTTGGAAGTCTTCTTGGTAGGCCAAGACACCCCAGATCCGATCTTTTTTATCAACTTCTAGGCGAACAAAGAGTTTATCGCCTTTTTTCGGCCATAAATCCTTGATTTCTGGCAAAATATCCAGAGAGACGACAATCTCCTTATCGGGTAGACCTGTATCGACAAATACACCCAGGTCCTTGCGAACTTCTGTCACAGTTCCCCAGCCAAATTGGTCCTGACGAGCAGTGACTTCTAGGGTAGTCAGGCGCAAACGTTGCTTCATATCCGTATAGGCAAAGCCCTTGACGGATTCTCCAAGTGCATGCCCTCCTTCAGACTTGTCCAAGGCATAAGTCTGCCCATCCTTCTGGACAAAGTAAAAGCGATCATTCTCATCCGTTACAAGGCCCACGATATCATATGCGAGGTTGGTATTCATTTTTTCCTTCTTTCTGGCTAAAGCTCATCAATAGCCCCTTAATGGAAATAAAACTCAGCCAGCAGTGCCAACTGAGTTCATTTCCTCTGTAAACTGCTGGAAATGATTAAACTTCAAGCAATTCTTTTTCTTTGTGTGCTGTCATTTCATCAACATGTTTCACAGCATCATCGGTTACTTTTTGGATTTCTTTTTCGAGATTCTTCAATTCATCTTCAGTGATTTCTTTAGCTTTTTCTTGCTTCTTCGCTTCATCCATCGCATCACGACGAATGTTACGGATCGCTACTTTAGCATTTTCACCGACTTTTTTCACTTCTTTGGCCAAGTCACGACGAGTTTCTTCTGTCAAAGCTGGAATAACCAAACGGATAACTGATCCATCGTTGGCTGGAGTAATACCGAGGTCAGAAGCATTCAAAGCGTGCTCGATATCTTTCAATGAAGACTTGTCAAAAGGTGTGATCAACATCACACGAGCTTCTGGAAT
>NZ_CAJPOU010000023.1 GCF_905372335.1 Streptococcus sp. A12 | reverse complement strand
ACCATAAAACCATTGAAGAGTTGCACGACCTCCTTGTCTCTAAGGAAATTTCAGCTACGGAATTGACACAAGCGACGCTTGACGATATCAAGGCGCGTGAAGAAGCAGTCAATGCCTTTGTAACGGTGGCCGAAGAAGCTGCCCTTGCGCAAGCCAAAGCCATTGATGAAAAAGGAATCGATGCAGATAACCTCCTGTCAGGGATTCCACTCGCGGTCAAAGACAATATCTCAACAGATGGCATCCTGACCACTGCGGCATCAAAAATGCTCTATAACTATGAGCCCATCTTTGATGCAACAGCTGTTTCCAATGCCAAAGCTAAAGGTATGATTGTCATCGGAAAAACCAATATGGACGAGTTTGCCATGGGTGGATCTGGTGAGACTTCTTACTATGGGCCAACCAAGAATGCATGGGACCACAGCAAGGTGCCTGGTGGATCTTCTAGTGGTTCTGCTGCAGCTGTAGCTTCAGGGCAAGTCCGTTTGTCTCTTGGTTCAGATACAGGTGGTTCTATCCGCCAACCAGCTGCCTTCAACGGGATTGTTGGTCTCAAACCAACTTATGGAACAGTTTCCCGTTTTGGTCTCATTGCCTTTGGTAGCTCACTCGACCAAATTGGACCATTTGCACCAACGGTCAAAGAAAATGCCCTCTTGCTCAATGCTATTTCCAGCGAAGATGCAAAAGACTCTACTTCTGCTCCAGTCCGCATTACTGACTTTACTTCTAAAATCGGTCAAGATATTAAAGGTATGAAGATTGCCCTTCCGAAGGAATACCTCGGGGAAGGGATCGACCCAGAAGTCAAAGAAACCATCCTAAACGCTGCTAACCACTTTGAAAAATTGGGAGCAACTGTCGAAGAAGTTAGCCTGCCACATTCTAAATACGGGGTTGCCGTTTACTACATCATTGCTTCTTCAGAAGCCTCTTCAAACTTGCAACGTTTTGATGGGATTCGTTATGGTTTCCGTGCCGAAGATGCTAAAAACTTGGATGATATCTACGTGAACACTCGTAGCCAAGGCTTTGGTGATGAGGTCAAACGTCGGATCATGCTGGGAACCTTTAGTTTGTCATCTGGTTACTACGATGCTTACTACAAGAAAGCTGGTCAAGTCCGGACCCTCATTATCCAAGACTTCGAAAAAGTCTTTGCAGATTACGACCTCATTCTTGGTCCAACAGCTCCAAGTGTGGCCTTTGATTTGGATTCGCTCAATCATGATCCGGTTGCCATGTACTTGGCTGACCTCTTGACCATTCCAGTTAACTTGGCTGGTCTTCCAGGAATTTCAATCCCTGCAGGTTTTGCGCAAGGTCTTCCAGTTGGTTTGCAGTTGATTGGTCCGAAATATTCGGAAGAGACCATCTACCAAGCTGCAGCTGCCTTTGAAGCAACGACGGATTACCACAAGCAACAACCCCTTATTTTCGGAGGTGACAATTAATGAACTTTGAAACAGTCATCGGACTTGAAGTCCACGTTGAATTGAATACAAACTCAAAAATTTTCTCACCAACCTCTGCCCACTTTGGGAACGAGCAAAATGCCAATACCAATGTGATCGACTGGTCTTTCCCAGGGGTGCTTCCTGTCTTGAACAAGGGTGTTGTGGACGCTGGTATTAAGGCTGCTTTGGCCCTGAATATGGATATCCACCAGCACATGCACTTTGACCGTAAGAACTATTTCTACCCTGATAATCCAAAAGCTTACCAAATTTCGCAATTTGATGAGCCTATCGGTTACAATGGGTGGATTGAAGTGCAACTAGAAGACGGCTCAACTAAGAAAATCGGGATTGAACGGGCCCACTTGGAAGAAGATGCTGGTAAGAACACCCATGGAACAGACGGCTTCTCTTATGTAGACCTTAACCGTCAAGGGGTGCCATTGATCGAAATCGTATCTGAAGCAGACATGCGTTCTCCTGAAGAAGCCTACGCTTATTTGACAGCTCTCAAAGAAGTCATCCAATACACAGGTATTTCTGACGTCAAGATGGAAGAAGGATCGATGCGGGTCGATGCCAACATTTCCCTTCGCCCCTACGGTCAAGAGGAATTTGGTACCAAGACGGAGTTGAAAAACTTGAACTCTTTCTCAAACGTCCGTAAAGGTCTTGAATACGAAGTGGAGCGTCAAGCAAAAATTTTGCGTTCAGGTGGGATTATTCGTCAAGAAACACGCCGTTATGATGAGGCCAACAAGAGCACGATTCTTATGCGGGTAAAAGAAGGGGCAGCGGATTACCGTTACTTCCCAGAACCAGACCTTCCCTTGTTTGAAATCTCAGATGAGTGGATCGAAGAAATGCGTACGAAGTTGCCAGAGTTTCCAAAAGACCGCCGTGCTCGCTACGTGGCGGAGCTTGGCTTGTCAGACTATGATGCCAATCAATTGACAGCTACTAAAGTCACATCTGACTTCTTTGAAGCAGCCGTAGCCCTTGGCGGAGACGCTAAACAAGTGTCAAACTGGCTCCAAGGTGAAGTGGCGCAATTCTTGAATGCTGAAGGAAAAACACTAGAAGAAATCCAATTGACACCAGAAAACTTGGTCGAAATGATTGCCATCATCGAAGATGGAACCATCTCATCTAAGATTGCTAAGAAAGTCTTCGTTCACTTAGCGAAAAACGGTGGCGGTGCGCGTGAATACGTCGAAAAAGCTGGATTGGTACAGATTTCAGATCCGGAAGTCTTGATCCCTATCATCCACCAAGTCTTCGCAGACAATGAAGCAGCCGTAGCTGACTTCAAGTCAGGAAAGCGGAATGCGGACAAGGCCTTTACCGGCTTCCTCATGAAAGCAACCAAAGGCCAAGCCAACCCACAAGTAGCCCTCAAGTTACTTGCCCAAGAATTGGCGAAGTTGAAAGAAGAGTAATAGAGAAAAACTAGCCGAGAGGTTGGTTTTTTCTATCCATAAAATTGTGTTAGAATAGGAAAGACCATTACATATCAACTAGCATTAGGAGAAGTTACATGAACAAATTTTTAAGAGTCTTATTTGTCCTAGTTATCATCGCCATGTCTGGAGCCATTATTTTTCAGCTCTTCTTTCCATCCTATATGGGAAGTCATTCAGGATATGGTGTTTCTGTCGGTTGGCAGCGAGAGATTGGGATTTGGAATGTGGCAGTTCTTGTGATTCTCATTGCTGTCAATCTCAAATATGATTGGTTCTATCTTCGAACGGTACTATTGGCCTTGATCATTGGTGGGCTTGGGATTGGGACCAATCATTTATTTGCTTATCTCAACTATCATTTGCCAGTAAATGCTATTGGAGCTTTTGAAAATTATCTTCTTGTTCTGGGCTGGATTGTCGGTTGGAAATTAGAGTCATCTCGGACCGATAATTAAGATATTAACTGTCTGTTTCTTCTTGACAAAGTTTGTGAAAAGGTTTACAATATGGTTGTCGGGTTTCCTGAAAGGGAATTGCAATTCATGGAAAAATAGGAGAATCATATGGAAACAATGAAAGCTGCTCGCTGGCATGGCAAGAAGGACGTTCGTATCGAGGAAGTGGAAGTCCCTAAAGTACAACCTCATCAAGTAAAGGTTGCGGTCAAATTCACGGGAATCTGTGGAACAGACTTGCATGAATACTTGGATGGGCCAATCTTCATTCCAACAGAAGAGCATGTTTATTCTGGTCAAAAAGCACCCGTTACCCTCGGTCACGAGTTTGCTGGAGAAATTGTTGAGGTTGGAAGCGATGTGACTCGTGTCAAAGTTGGGGATCGTGTGACGATTGAACCAATTTTGGCAAAACATAACTTAATCGGTGACTACAACCTTGATCCAAACTTGAACTTTGTTGGTTTAGCAGCAGATGGTGGTTTTGCGAAGTATTGTGTGCTTGATGGTGATCTTGTGCATGTGATTCCAGATAGCTTGAGCTATGAACAAGCCGCTCTTACAGAACCTGCTGCTGTAGCCGTTTATGCAGTTCGTCAATCTGCTATTAAGGCAGGAGATACCGCGGTTATCTTTGGTTTGGGGCCTATCGGTCTCTTGATCGTGGAAGCTCTTCGTGCAGCTGGTGCTTCAAGAATCTATGCGGTTGAATTGTCTCCTGAACGTCAAGCCAAAGCAGAAGAGCTAGGTGCCATTGTTGTTCGTCCAGAAGAAGGTGAATCAATCGTTGAAGCCATTCATCGCTTGACGGATGGTGGAGCGGATGTGTCTTATGAAGTAACAGGGGTTCCTGTTGTTCTTGGGCAAGCTTTGGCAGCTGTCCATAAGGCTGGTGAGTGTATGGTCGTATCCATTTGGGAACGCGAAGCGAGCATCAATCCAAATGAATTCGCCATTCAAGAAAAGACCCTTAAAGGGATTATCGCTTATCGCCACATCTTCCCTAAAGTATTGGAATTGATGGAACAAGGCTACTTCTCTGCTGAGAAATTAGTTACTAAGAAAATCAAATTGGAAAATATTGTTCAAGATGGCTTTATCGAATTAACGCAAGATAAATCGCAAATCAAGATTTTGGTTGAGCCGTAAATTAGTATATTTTATGAATAAAACCAGTCCATTTGGGCTGGCTTTTATGTTACAATTAGGATGTAAATAATATTTGTGGAGGCAACATGTCTACATCTTTCAAAGGAACCTTGATGACTGTGATTGCTGGAATTGCTTGGGGGCTTTCTGGTGTTAGCGGGCAATATTTGATGGCACATGGTTTTTCAGCTATAGGGTTAACTAATTTTCGTCTACTTTTTTCAGGCATTGTCCTTATTATATTATCTTACGTAGCGGATAAAGAGAAGGTATTAGCCTTTGCTAAAGATAAATCTTCCTACCTCTCCCTTCTCGTTTTTTCATTTTTAGGATTGTTACTAACTCAATTGACCTATTTAGAGGCGATTGCAGAAACCAATGCTGGGACTGCCACCGTTTTGCAGTATCTCTGTCCAGTGGGGATTTTATCCTATACCTGTATCAAGGATAGAGTAGCTCCTACTCTTGCGGAAGTAGCTTCCATGCTTTTAGCGATTGGTGGCACATTCTTAATTGCAACACACGGTCAACTCAACCAACTGGCCATTAATCCAAAAGGTCTGGCTTGGGGAGTGGTTTCATCCTTTGCTTATGCTCTGTATATTGTCCTTCCTCTTAATTTAATTAAAAAATGGGGAAGTATGCTGGTGATTGGAGTTGGGATGGTCATTCCAGGAATTCTGATGATTCCTTTTAGTGGTCTTCTTTCTTTTTCTGGAAACTACAGACTGGATACCTTGATGGCTCTTTTTGGTTTGGTTGTTATTGGAACGATTTTTGCCTACACAGCCTTTCTTAAAGGAACTTCTTTGGTCGGAGCCGTAAAGGGAAGCCTATTAGCCTCTATTGAGCCAATTTCGGCAGTTTTCTTTGCCTTTATCATTATGAAGGAGCATTTCTTTATGATTGACTTCTTGGGTATGGGCATGATTCTGTTAGCGGTCCTCCTGATCACTCTAAAGGACTTCATTATTCAAAAAGAAAAAGGAATTCTATAAAAAAGATGCTGGGTGTTTGCCCAACATCTTTTTTACATCATTTGCCAGAAATAGTCGATGATATAGGTGAGTCCATAAGTGTAAATGACTAGAGTAATTGGTTTGCAGAGAATAATAATGGTCATATAGCGTTTAAAGGTCATATTGGTCAATCCAGCTAGCATGCAGAGAAAGTCCGCTGGACTGATGGGCCAGATCATCATGAAAATAAAGAAACGATCAAAACGCTTGCCTTCGTTGAGCCAATTGATATACTTGTCGTAAGTCTTCTGGCTGACCATAGACTGGACAAATTTAGGCCCGTACATTCTTGCGAGGTGGAAGATGATGGCACAGCCAATGACGATGCCGATGTAGTTGTAGATGGTCCCAACGATGTGGCCGTAGATAAAGACACCAGCGACAGATGTTAGAGCACCAGGAATAATAGGGACCACTGTTTGAAGGATCTGAAGAAAGATAAAGAGAGGTGGCCCGAAGATACCTGCTTGGAGAATAAAAGCCGACAAGGTTTCCTTGGATTGGAGAATGCCAGCAAAGTAGGCCCAGATACAGAAAGCAAGGGTTGCCAGGGCCCCGATGATGGAGGACCAATTGATGATTTTTTGGAGGAGAGGTGAGACCTCCCTCAATTTATTTTCTTTTGTAATCATAACTCTTCCGCATATTTTTTTCTTCTACTATACCACGTTTTTGGAACTTTGTAACGATTTTGTCTATTTTAGAGAATATCAAAGAGATAGAATGGGTCCTCTTACAAAGGGGAGACAACGAAGCAAGTGCAAAATACGTCTATTTATGCTACAATGAAGAGAATATAAAAAATGGAGAAAAACGTGTCAATCGAAAATTACAAACCAGATTTTGCGGTGGAAGCAGCCTATGATCTCACCGTTGCAGACTTGAAAAAACAAGGCATCAAGGCGGTCCTTGTGGATTTGGATAACACCTTGATTGCTTGGAACAATCCAGATGGAACTCCTGAGATGCGCCAGTGGTTGCATGATCTTCGTGATGGAGGGATTCGAGTTATCGTGGTGTCTAATAATAGTCCCAAACGGGTCAAGCGCGCTGTTGAGAAATTTGATATTGACTATGAAGCTTGGTCGCTCAAGCCCTTTACTTTTGGGATTGATCGGGCTCTCAAACGTTTCCACTATGAGAAAAATGAAGTGGTCATGGTCGGTGATCAACTGATGACGGATATCCGGGCTGCTCATCGTGCAGGCATTCGCTCGATTTTGGTCAAGCCTTTGGTCGAGCATGACTCCATCAAGACCCAGATCAACCGGGCGCGTGAACGCCGTGTCATGAAGCAAATGGCCGAAAAATATGGTCCAATTGTATATAAAAAAGGAATTTAAGAATGGAAGAATTATTCTGTATTGGCTGTGGAGCCCCCATTCAGACAGAAAATAAAGAGGGGCTAGGCTATACTCCCCAATCAGCTCTTGAAAAGGGCTTGGAAACAGGCGAAGTCTATTGCCAACGCTGTTTCCGTCTGCGTCACTATAATGAAATCATAGATGTGCATCTGACAGATGATGATTTCCTAAAGCTCCTTCACGAAGTGGGGGATAGTGACGCACTTGTGGTCAATGTAGTCGATGTTTTTGACTTTAATGGTTCTGTCATTCCTGGCTTACCGCGCTTTGTAGCAGGTAATGATGTCCTTTTAGTCGGAAATAAAAAGGACATCTTGCCCAAGTCTGTCAAGGATAGCAAGGTGACCCATTGGTTGATGGAGCGGGCCCACGAAGAAGGCATGCGTCCTGTCGATGTGGTCCTCACCTCTGCTCAAAACAAGAGTGCGATCAAGGACTTGATGGAAAAGATTGAGCAGTACCGCAAGGGACGTGATGTCTATGTGGTAGGTGTGACCAACGTTGGGAAATCGACCCTCATCAATGCGATCATCCAAGAAATCACTGGAGACAAGGATATCATTACAACCTCTCGCTTCCCAGGAACGACACTGGACAAGATCGAAATCCCACTGGACGATGGGTCCTATATCTACGATACACCAGGGATTATCCATCGCCACCAGATGGCTCATTACTTGACGGCTAAAAACCTCAAGTATGTCAGTCCTAAAAAAGAAATCAAGCCCAAGACTTATCAGCTCAATCCCGAGCAAACCCTCTTTTTGGGTGGTCTGGGACGCTTTGACTTTATCAAGGGGGAAAAGCAAGGTTTCACCGCCTTCTTTGATAACGAACTCAAGCTTCATCGGACCAAACTCGAAGGAGCGACCGTCTTTTATGACAAGCATGTCGGTGGCTTACTAACACCCCCTAACAGCAAGGAAAAAGAAGAATTTCCATCCTTGGTTTCCCATGAGTTTACCATCAAGGACAAGACAGACCTCGTCATCTCAGGACTCGGCTGGATCCGCGTCAATGGAGAAGCAAAAGTAGCCGTCTGGGCACCAGAAGGCGTCGCCGTCGTAAGTCGTAAAGCTATTATTTAAAAATTTGAAATAGAATGAAATTGAAGAGCGAACGAAGTGAGCTCAAATAGGGATCGTTATTGCCGTGGTGTAGTTGCCAATCGATAGATTGGCAAGGGCAAAATGGAGACCAAGGCTCCATTTTGAGGTAAGGAAATCCATTTTTCAAAGATGAGATCTTTGAAAAATTAGTTCCGGCCGTCCCCACCACTTAAAATAACGATCAAAAAATAAGGAAGTAAAAACATGACATTAACATCCAAACAACGGGCTTTTCTCAATAGCCAAGCCCACAGTCTCAAACCTATTATCCAAATTGGGAAAAACGGGCTTAACGATCAAATCAAAACCAGTGTTCGCCAAGCGCTAGACGCTCGCGAACTGATCAAGGTCACCCTCCTTCAAAATACGGACGAGAATATCCATGAAGTAGCGGAAATCTTGGAAGAAGAAATCGGTGTGGATACGGTTCAAAAAATTGGACGCATCCTCATCTTGTATAAACAATCAAGCAAAAAAGAAAACCGGAAGATTTCAGTCAAAGTAAAAGAAATCTA
The DNA here is from genome assembly GCF_905372335.1 of Streptococcus sp. A12. Lineage (GTDB taxonomy): Bacteria > Bacillota > Bacilli > Lactobacillales > Streptococcaceae > Streptococcus. The sequence goes on along the minus strand of NZ_CAJPOU010000023.1, from coordinate 15,821 downwards.
AGACATCTAGGAGAGCAAACCTATGGCAATTGAACTATTGACTCCCTTTACCAAGGTAGAGTTAGAGCCAGAGATCAAAAACAAGAAACGCAAGCAAGTTGGTATTTTGGGTGGGAATTTCAATCCGGTCCATAATGCCCATCTCGTGGTTGCAGACCAGGTCCGCCAACAATTAGGCTTGGACAAGGTCCTTCTCATGCCAGAATATGAGCCTCCGCATGTGGATAAAAAAGAAACCATTGATGAGCGTCATCGCCTGAAAATGCTAGAACTAGCCATCGAAGGGATTGAAGGGCTAGAAATCGAGACGATTGAGCTAGAGCGTAAAGGGATCTCTTATACTTACGATACGATGAAGTTGCTCAATGAGCGAGACCCAGATACAGACTATTACTTTATCATTGGAGCTGATATGGTGGACTACCTGCCAAAATGGTATCGGATTGACGAGCTAGTGGAGATGGTCCAGTTTGTCGGTGTTCAACGTCCCCGTTACAAAGCGGGAACTTCTTATCCAGTGATTTGGGTCGATGTTCCCCTGATGGATATCTCTTCAAGCATGGTGCGAGAGTTTATCGCTCAAGGTCGGACGCCCAACTTTATGTTGCCAAAACCAGTCTTGGACTATATCAAGGAAGAAGGTTTGTATTAATGACCTATGAAAACTATCTCGGCTTTTCTCGAGAGGTCTTGCTCGAAAAAATGGGCCAAATCCTTCCGGAAAAACGCCTAACTCACTGTTTAGGGGTTGAGAAGGCTGCGCGTGACATAGCTAAGCGCTATGGGGCAGATGAAGAGCAGGCTGGCCTAGCCGGTCTATTACATGACTACGCCAAGAAATTATCAGATCAGGAATTTCTGGACTTGATCGATCGCTATGAGCTGGATCCAGCATTAAAAAACTGGGGCAACAATGTCTGGCATGGGATGGTCGGGATTTATAAGATCCAAGAAGATCTTGGACTAACAGATCCAGCCATTCTTCGCAGTATTGAGATTCATACGGTTGGGAGTGGACAGATGTCAACCTTAGACAAGATTGTCTATGTAGCAGATTATATTGAGCATAACCGGACCTTTTCAGGGGTGGATCAAGCGCGGGAAATCGCCCAGGTCTCCTTGGATCGTGCGGTGGCCTATGAGACGGCTCGCACAGTCGAGCACTTGGCCCACCAAGGATTACCCATTTATCCCCAAACCCTTGAAACTTATAATGCCTTTGTGAAGTATTTGAAAGAGGACTAAATGAAAGAAAAAGAATTACTTGAACTTGTTGTTAAAGCTGCCGATGAAAAACGTGCAGAAGATATTGTGGCTTTGGATGTTCAAAGCTTGACCAGTGTGACGGATTACTTTGTTATCGCAAGCTCTATGAACAGCCGTCAGTTAGAAGCGATCGCAGAAAATATTCGCGAGAAAGTCGTTGAAGCTGGGGGCAATGCCAGCCACGTCGAAGGTGACTCAGCAGGAGGTTGGGTCCTTCTTGACTTAGGTGGTGTGGTGGTCCATATCTTCTCAGAAGAAATGCGTGCTCACTATAACCTAGAAAAACTATGGCACGAAGCAAATGCTGTCGATCTTTCAGCAGCCCTAGCATAAGCAGGTAAACTCAGTTGGTAGCAACTGAGTTTTGTTGGTTAAATTGAAATTCTATGGAAAGAAAGGATGGGGCCTCGTGTTAAGTTAGTTTGGTAACGGAACACGAGCTAAAAACTATGAGAAAAAGAGTAACTTCCTTTGTATCTGACGATACGGCAGAAAGTTTCCTATTTTCTCTTTGCTTTTAACGCTCTTTGTATCTTGATTTATGGTGACTTATGAAACGTTTGCGGCGGTCTATGATGCGGTCATGGATGACAGTCTGTATGATTTGTGGACGGATTTTTCCCTCCGCCATCTCCCAAAGACAAAAGATAAGAAAAAATTGCTGGAATTAGCTTGTGGGACAGGGATTCAGTCTGTCCGCTTTTCCCAAGCTGGATTTGATGTGACAGGGTTAGACCTGAGTGCTGATATGCTGAAAATTGCTGAAAAAAGAGCAACTTCAGCCAAGCAAAAGATTGATTTTATCGAGGGCAATATGCTAGACCTGTCGCAAGCGAGTACCTACGATTTTGTGACCTGCTACTCTGATTCCATCTGCTATATGCAGGACGAGGTGGAAGTAGGAGATGTTTTCAAAGAAGTCTACAATGCTCTTAATGAAGATGGTATCTTTATTTTTGATGTCCATTCGACCTACCAGACGGATGAGGTTTTCCCGGGCTATTCTTACCATGAAAATGCGGAAGATTTTGCCATGCTCTGGGATACCTATGAGGATGAAGCCCCTCACTCGATTGTCCATGAGCTGACCTTCTTTGTCCAAGAGGAGGATGGCACCTTTAGTCGCCACGATGAAATCCATGAAGAGCGGACCTATGAGGTCTTAACTTATGATATTTTGCTGGAGCAGGCTGGCTTTAAATCTTTCAAATTGTATGCAGACTTTGAAGATAAGGCCCCAACAAAGACCAGTAAACGATGGTTTTTCGTAGCGCAGAAGTAGGACAGCATGACAGTTACAGGAATTATTGCAGAATTTAATCCCTTTCACAATGGGCACAAGTACCTGCTGGAACAGGCAGAAGGGCTGAAAATCGTTGCCATATCTGGGAATTTTGTTCAACGTGGCGAGCCTGCCATTGTAGACAAGTGGATTCGCGCGCAGATGGCTTTGGAAAATGGAGCAGACCTGGTGGTCGAGCTCCCCTTTCTCGTAGCTGTTCAGTCGGCTGATCATTTTGCCAAGGGAGCGGTGGAGATCTTGTCCCGTCTGGGAATCGACCAATTGGCCTTTGGGACAGAAGAGGTCTTAGATTACCAAGCGATTGCAACTGTTTACTCTGAGAAAGAAGTGGAAATGGAAGCTTTCTTGCGAAGCCTTCCTGACGATTTATCCTATCCACAGAAGACCCAAAAAATGTGGGAAACCTTTGCTGGGGTGGAGTTCACAGGGGATACTCCCAACCATATCCTGGGCTTGGCTTATGCCAAGGCTTGTGCTGGGAAGGGGATTGCGCTCAAGCCTATTCAACGCCAGGGTGCAGGCTACCATTCAGAAGAAAAAGAGGTGGCCTATGCTTCTGCCACTAGTCTACGCCTGCACAAGGAAGATCAGGACTTTGTCGCTAAATTCATGCCCAATAGCCAACTCTTTCAGTCGGCTCCGCAGGTGTCTTGGGAGGATTATGACCAACTGCTCCGTTATCAAATCCTAACCCATCCGGATCTGACACAAATTTTTCAGGTCAATGAGGAACTGGCCAACCGGATAAAGGAGGCCGTTCGAAGTGCGAGTTCTGTGGAAGACCTGGTGGAGAAAGTCGCAACCAAGCGCTATACCAAGGCGCGTGTGCGCCGCATTTTGACTTATATTTTAGTAGGTGCAAGAGAAGAAATCTTGCCGACCGCTATCCATGTCTTGGGTTTCACTGAAAAAGGACAGGCCCACCTCAAGTCACTAAAAGGTCAAGTGGACTTGGTGACGCGGATTGGTAAGGAACCTTGGGATGTCTTGACCCAGCAAGCAGACCAAGTCTATCAATTGGGCCATCCCCAACTACCGGAACAAACCTGGGGTCGGGTGCCGGTGAGAGTGGAAAAATAAACGGTCTTACGCTCCCCCTATGCCCACATAACAAAGACATCTTTGTCACATATGGCAAGAAGTTTTATGATATACGGAAACAGTGTTTATCTACTGTCTAAAAATTCCTTTTAGACAGTAGATTTTTTTTACCAAATTTAGAAGCTTTTTTACGAATAATTAGGTAGAGAGGGAAAACTTGTACAAGTTCCTGACAAGTTTTTCTTTTTCATGTATAATAATAGAAAAGAGGTAGAATGAGGTATGGTCATGGAAGCAGTCGTTTATTCAACATTCCGCAATCATTTGAAGGATTATATGAAAAAGGTGAATGATGAGTTTGAGCCTTTGACAGTCGTGAATAAGAATCCAGACGAAGATATTGTGGTTATTTCTAAGAGCGAGTGGGACAGCCTACAAGAAACCCTAAGACTAGCTCAAAACAAGGAATTGTCAGATAAGGTCTTGCGGGGCATGGCAGAAGTCCGAGCTGGTCAGGTTCAACTCCATGAGATTGAGGGGTAACGGATGTTACTCAAGTTTACAGAAGATGCCTGGAAGGATTATTGTTACTGGCAAAGTCAGGACAAAAAAACACTGAAGCGGATTAATAGCCTGATTAAGGAGATCCAAAGGGATCCATTTGTAGGAATTGGTAAACCTGAACCCTTGAAATATGACTTTCAAGGAGCATGGTCAAGGCGGATTGATGCAGAAAATCGCCTGATTTATATGCTAGATGAGTCAGGTGTCGCTTTCCTCTCTTTTAAAGACCATTACTAAGTTTCTAATAGAGAGTCTTTTTTATAGTTAAACGAGCTATTTAAAGTTTCCACCTCATAGAAAATTCCCATGAATTTCCCCGTTAAAAATAGAAAAATCTAGTCTAATGATGACGATTTGTGATATAATGTTAAAGATTGAAAATAATATGAACCAAACACAAGGAGAATCCTCATGGGACGTAAATGGGCCAATATTGTAGCCAAGAAAACTGCCAAAGATGGTGCTAACTCAAAAGTATATGCGAAATTCGGTGTAGAAATCTATGTAGCCGCAAAAAAAGGTGAGCCAGATCCAGAATTGAATACTGCTTTGAAATTCGTTATCGACCGTGCTAAACAAGCGCAAGTGCCAAAACACGTGATTGATAAAGCGATCGATAAGGCAAAAGGAAATACAGGCGAAACCTTTACAGAAGGGCGTTATGAAGGATTTGGACCAAATGGTTCTATGTTGATCGTTGATACCTTGACGTCAAACGTCAACCGTACAGCTGCCAATGTCCGTGCGGCTTTTGGTAAAAACGGCGGTAACATGGGAGCTTCAGGTTCTGTATCTTACCTCTTTGACAACAAGGGAGTCATCGTCTTTGCAGGTGACGATGCGGATGCTATCTTTGAACTCTTGCTTGAAGCAGATGTGGATGTAGACGATGTGGAAGCAGAAGAAGGAAGCATCACTGTTTACACTGCTCCAACTGACCTTCACAAAGCGATTGTTGCTTTGCGTGAATCTGGTATCGAAGAATTCCAAGTAACTGAATTGGAAATGATTCCTCAATCAGAAGTTGAGTTGTCGGGTGAAGATTTGGAAACCTTTGAAAAACTTTACAGCGTTCTTGAAGATGATGAGGACGTGCAAAAAATCTACACCAACGTAGATGGATTCTAATAGAAATAGACCTTTGAAGATAATTTCTTCAAAGGTTTTTTTCTTCTAGCGTGGCTTTTTAAGGAGCGAGTATGAAGTAATAAAAAGTGATATAGCCCCTGGCTATAACTGAGAGAAAAAAATAGGAATTAGACGAATAGGGGAGGCAGTGATAGAATAGAACTATGCTAGAAAGGGGACGAGAAATGGAATCATTATCCTATGAACATCTAGTGCCCATTCGGCATTATGTGCATCAGCATCCAGAGTTGTCTGGACAAGAATACCAAACCACAGCTTATCTCAAAGCCTATTTGGAAAAGCTAGGTGTACGCATTTTAAACAGTGGATTAAAAACTGGTCTGATTGCTGAAATCGGAAGCGGCAAACCGGTCATTGCCCTGCGCGCAGATATTGATGCCCTCCCGATTCAGGAGAACACGGATCTCGATTACCAAAGCCAAAACCCTGGTGTCATGCATGCCTGTGGCCATGATTTCCACCAGGTGAGCCTCTTAGGGGCTGCAGAAGTCCTAAAGGGTATGGAGGCTGACTTAAAGGGAACGGTTCGGTTAATTTTTCAGCCGGCTGAAGAGACTTCTGAAGGAGCATCTGCGGTATTAGCGACCGGACTCCTCGAAGATGTCCAAGCCATCCTTGGATTTCACAACATGCCGTCATTGCCTGCGGGTCAGTTGGCCCTGCGTCCAGGCGCTATGATGGCAGGAGTTGAAAAGTTCAAGGTGACTGTCACTGGAGTGAGCAGTCATGCGGCTCGACCGGATCTCGGTTTGGATACGGTTGTAGCGATTACTAGTATGGTCCAGCAGTTGCAGACCTTGGTCTCTCGTACGGTTTCGCCATTTGAGACAGCTGTCCTATCGGTGACCCATATCGAAGCTGGTTCAACCTGGAATGTTCTTCCCAAGTCTGGTTACTTTGAAGGAACTATTCGAACCTTTAATCCAGATCTCCAGAAACGCCTCAAGGCGGATTTCATTCGCGTGATCGAACAGATCTCTAACAGTACCGGAGTCATGGTCCAATTTGATTGGGGCAAGACACCACCGGTTACCTATAATGATAAGGTCTTGGCTAAAAAAGTCTTTCGCTGGTCCAAGTCTTTCGCAGAAGTTGTGGAGGCTCAGCCGTCGACAGCGGGTGAAGATTTTGCCTTCTATCAAGAGAAGATCCCGGGAGTCTTTGCTTTTATAGGATCCAATGGTGCAGCGGATGCACCGGATCTCCACCATGATAGCATGGTCATAGATGATGCTGCTTTTGCGGTATCAGTTCCATATTATGTTGAAAATGCCCTCGCTTTGCTGGAAAAATTCTCAACCAAATGAGAGGTGATAGATAAAACCTATCACCTCTATAAAGAAAATATAATACCCAAGAGTTAGGAATTTTGATATGATGGAAAAAGCTGTTTTTTTACAGAGGAATAAACAATTTTAATGAAAAAGGAGAACAAATGAAGTTGAATAAATTCATCAAATATGTTGGTTTGAGCCTTATGGGCTTAGCTGCAGTTGGGACTTTGGTAGCCTGCTCATCCAAGTCATCAAGTAAATCAAGTGGAAAACGGACCATTGAAGTCGCAACGGTTGGAACAACCAAACCCTTCACCTATGATAAGGATGGGGAATTGACTGGTTACGAAATCGAAGTCATGCGTGAAATCTTTAAAGGATCAGATAAGTACGAGGTCAACTTTAATAAGACAGAGTGGTCTTCTATCTTTGCGGGCTTAGACGGAGATCGTTATCAAATCGGTGTCAGCAACCTTAGCTACGATAAAAAACGTGCGGAGAAATACTTGTACCCAAATCCTTACGCCAAGAATCCAGTAGTCTTAGTGGTGCGTAAAGATTCAGGCATCAAGTCATTGGATGATATCGGCGGCAAGTCTACAGAAGTTATCCAAGGAACTTCTACAGCGAAACAATTGGAAGCATACAATGAAGAGCACAAGGATAATCCGACAGAACTCAAATATACAGATGGGACTATCCAATCTATCCTTGCTAATTTGAGCGATGGCCGTTCAGATTATAAGATTTTTGAACGTTTGACAGTTGAAGCCTTGATCAAGGACCAAGGGTTGGATAATTTGGAAGTGATTGAACTTCCAAGTGATCAACAACCATATGTATACCCAATCCTTGCCAAAGGTGAGAAAGAATTGGAAACCTTCGTCAACAAACGGATCAAAGAGTTGTACGAAGATGGGACACTTGAAAAATTGTCTAAGAAGTACTTTGGTGGAACTTTCCTTCCAGAAGCTTCTGATATTAAATAAGGTTTTTTAAAAACATCATAAGGAGAAAGAACATGAAATTAACAAAACTTTTTGGTGTAGCAGCTCTTGCTACCGTTGCAACCTTTGCTTTGGCAGCATGTGGGTCTTCAAACTCATCAAAATCATCTGATAAAGATGGTGTGACAACTGTTAAAGTTGGGGTGATGAACTTAAGTGATACAGAAGAAGCACGTTGGAAAGAAGTGCAAAAGAACTTAGATGATGCAAAAGCAAACATCAAATTGGAATTCACTCAGTTTACAGACTACTCACAACCAAACCAAGCTGTTCGTGACGGGGATGTGGATATCAACGCTTTCCAACATTACAACTACCTTGAAAACTGGAACAAAGAAAACAGCGCAGATCTAGTTTCTGTAGCAGATACTTATATTGCGCCAATCCGTCTTTACTCTGGTACAAAAGATGGGAAGAACAAATACACAGATGTGAAAGACATTCCTGAAAAAGGAACCATTGCAGTACCAAACGACCCAACAAACGAAAGCCGTGCTTTGTATGTATTGGAATCAGCTGGTTTGATCAAGTTGGATACAAAAGATGGGGAATTGGCTACCATCAGCAACATCAAAGACAATCCAAAGAACTTGACAATTTCTGAGTTGGACGCTTCTCAAACAGCTTCTTCACTTCCATCAGTTGATGCTGCAATCATCAATAACACCTTTGTTCGTGAAGCAGGTATTGATTACAAGAAAGCTCTTTTTGTAGAAAAAGCAAACAGCAACTCTAAACAATGGTACAACTTGATTGCAGCTAAGAAAGATTGGAAATCATCTGATAAAGCAAAAGCAATCGAAGCTATTATTAAAGCCTACCATACTGACAACGTGAAGAAAGTCATCGAAGAATCTTCAGACGGTATGGACCAACCAGTTTGGTAATTGAGAGGATGAATAGAGAGGTGGAGAAGGTTTTCTCTACCTCTTATCGTGTATAGTAGGAGGAAATGATGTCCAATCCAAGAGAGACAGAACAAATACGCAAATTTGAAAATGATGAGGTCGCTCAGCATTATTTTGAAGTCCTAAGGACTCTCATCTCCAAGCGGTCTATCTTTGCCCAGCAGATTGGTTTAAAAGAAGTAGCAACCTACCTGGGAGAAATCTTCACAGCTGCGGGGGCTAAGGTAACTGTGGATGACAGCTACACAGCACCATTTGTTATTGCTAAATTTGTTTCGCCTAATCCGGATGCGAAGATCATCATTTTCTACAACCATTACGATACAGTTCCAGCAGATGGTGACCAACCTTGGACGAGTGATCCCTTTACCCTTTCGGTCCATTACGGGACCATGTATGGTCGAGGGGTAGATGATGACAAGGGGCATATTACAGCACGCTTGACGGCTATTCGAAAATATATCCGTGAAAATGGCGACCTCCCGGTTAACATTACCTTCATTATCGAAGGTGCAGAAGAGTCCGCTTCGACCGATCTAGATAAGTATCTAGCCAAGCACAAAAAACACTTGCGTGGGGCAGATCTTTTAGTCTGGGAACAAGGAACTCGTAATCAACAAGGGGAACTGGAGATCTCCGGTGGAAACAAGGGGATTGTGACCTTTGACATGGTGGTCAAAAGTGCAGATGTGGATATCCATTCTAGCTATGGTGGAGTGGTGGAATCAGCATCTTGGTATCTGCTCAATGGATTGTCCAGTCTTCGAGATAAAGACGGTCGCATCCTGGTGGATGGCCTCTATGACTTGATTGAGGAACCTAACGAGCGGGAACTGGCCTTGATTGATCGTTATGCCAATAAAACGGCGGACGATGTGACAGAAATCTACAATCTCCAATTGCCTATCTTAAAAGATGAACGAAGTGAGTTCTTAAAACGTTTTTATTTTGAGCCAGCTATGAACATTGAAGGCTTGGGAACAGGGTATCAGGGACAAGGCGTCAAGACGATTCTCCCTGCAGAAGCTCGAGCCAAGATGGAAGTTCGGTTGGTGCCAGGATTGGAGCCTAAACAAGTCTTAGAATTGATTCGTGCTCAGTTGAATAAAAATGGCTTTGAGAAGATTGAACTTATTTTCACACTAGGGGAAATGAGCTATCGGAGTGATATGAGTGCGCCGTCCATCCTCAATGTGATTGATCTGGCCAAACGCTTTTATCCAGAAGGGGTCTGTGTCCTTCCGACAACTGCAGGCACTGGTCCCATGCATACGGTCTTTGAGGCCTTGCAAGTTCCAATGGCTGCCTTTGGTATTGGAAATGCCAATAGTCGAGATCATGGTGGGGATGAGAATGTGAAAATTGCAGACTACTATACCCATATTGAATTAATTAAGGAGTTAATCACAAGTTATGAGTAAAGAAATTATCAAACTGGACCATGTCGATGTTACCTTTCATCAGAAAAAACGGGAAATTATAGCCGTGAAGGATGTGACCATTCATATCAATGAAGGGGATATTTACGGGATTGTTGGTTATTCTGGAGCGGGGAAATCAACTCTTGTACGGGTCATCAATCTCTTGCAAGTACCGTCAGCAGGTACTATCACTGTAGATGGCGATGTCATCTATCAAGACCAGGTGACCTTGAATGCTGCGGCTTTACGCCAAAAACGCCGAGACATTGGTATGATTTTCCAACATTTCAATCTAATGGCCCAAATGACCGCTGCTGAAAATGTGGCCTTTGCCCTTAAACATTCAGACTTATCTAAAGAGCAAAAGGCTGAAAAAGTAGCCAAGTTGTTGGAACTAGTTGGTCTGTCAGATCGGGCGGACAACTATCCTGCTCAATTGTCAGGTGGACAAAAACAACGGGTGGCGATTGCGCGTGCGCTCGCCAACGATCCAAAGATCTTGATTTCTGACGAATCAACATCCGCACTAGATCCAAAAACGACCAAACAAATCCTTGCTCTTCTGCAAGAGCTGAATCAGAAGTTGGGCTTGACAGTGGTCTTGATTACCCATGAAATGCAGATCGTTAAAGACATTGCCAATCGGGTGGCGGTCATGCAAAATGGTGAATTGATTGAAGAAGGCTCTGTTTTAGACATCTTCTCTAATCCTAAGAACGAATTGACACAAGACTTCATCACAACTGCAACAGGAATCGAGGAAGCTATGGTGAAAATCAACCAGCAACAAATTGTTAAGAAATTGCCGGCTGATTCTGTTTTGGCCCATTTGAAATATTCTGGTTCGGTGACAGACACAGCGATTATCAACGATATTTATAAACAGTACCAAGTGTCTGCTAATATTCTACACGGAAATATTGAAATTTTGGATCATACCCCTGTTGGTGAGTTGGTTGTTATCCTTACTGGGGAAGCAGCGAATCTAACTGCAGCACAGCGGGATCTACAAGCAGCAGGTGTTTCTGTGCGTGTCTTAAAAGAAGGGAGTAATGCATGATTGACTTTATTCAAACCTATCTACCAAATGTTTACCGGATGGGCTGGAGTGGCCAAGCTGGATGGGGAACAGCGATTTATCTGACCCTTTACATGACCTTTATCTCTTTTGTGATTGGTGGTTTATTGGGACTCATTGCAGGATTATTATTAGTCTTGACAGCACCTGGTGGGATTATCGAGAATAAATTGGTTTTCCATATCTTGGATAAAATCACTTCCATCTTCCGTGCCATTCCATTTATCATCTTGCTAGCCTTGATCAATCCCTTTACTCGTATGATTGTCGGAACTGGGATTGGTCCTACAGCGGCCTTAGTTCCCCTATCTTTAGCTGTCTTTCCTTTCTTTGCTCGTCAAGTTCAAGTCGTTTTGTCTGAATTGGACCGTGGGGTGATTGAAGCAGCCCAAGCCAGTGGCGCAACATTTTGGGATATTGTTGGTGTCTATCTTCGTGAAGGTCTTCCAGATCTGATTCGTGTCACAACTGTTACCCTTATTTCCTTGGTTGGTGAAACAGCCATGGCGGGTGCGATTGGAGCCGGTGGTCTCGGAAATGTGGCTATTTCCTATGGTTACCAACGCTTTAATAATGATGTTACCTTGCTAGCAACCTTCTTGATCTTGCTTTTGATTTTCTTTATTCAGTTTATCGGTGATTTCTTGACCAAGAAAATTAGCCACCGGTAAGGATGGGATAGATACATGAAAATAATACAGAAACATCAGTTTAAGCAGGTTGCAGCCTTTGCAGGCTTGTATTTTCTTGCCATTGGCTTAGGCGTCCTACTTGGAAGTCTGGTAGACAATCGAGGAAATATGTTTTATGCTCCCGCCTTCTCCGCCCTGGTTGGTGGAGGGATCTATCAGGTCTATGTTGAGAAAATTCAACGAACAGGAGCCATTCTAGTCGTTGCTCTTGTGATTGGTGCTTTTTTCCTTTTCACTCGTCATGGAGCTGGAGCTTTCCTGCCTGCTCTTGTTGGAGGGCTTTTGGCAGAATTGGTCGCAGGCTGTGGCCACTACCAGTCGAAGTTAGGCAATGCGGTGTCTTTCCTCCTCTTTTCCTTTACGACGACAGGGCCTATCCTTATGATGTGGTTCCAACCAGCTAGTTATCGTGCTTCTTTACTAGCTCGTGGGAAGTCGATGGATTATATCGAACGCGTTATGGTACCGTCGAATATGGGAACGGTGAGTTGGTTTTTACTGACCCTTCTTCTTGGAGCTCTGCTAGGTTATCTTCTTGGATACTTGGTCTGTCAAAAACTAAATAGAAAATAACATGATGGAGAAGAAACATGCACAATAATTTACTAGTTCTTCAGTCAGACTTTGGTCTGGTAGACGGGGCTGTCTCTGCTATGATTGGGGTTGCTTTAGAGGAATCACCCACCCTTAAGATTCACCACTTGACCCATGACATTACCCCTTACAATATCTTTGAAGGAAGTTACCGCCTCTTTCAGACAGTGGACTACTGGCCAGAAGGGACAACCTTTGTTTCGGTGGTCGATCCGGGTGTTGGTTCTAAACGAAAGAGTGTGGTAGCTAAAACGGCGAAGAATCAATACATTGTCACTCCGGATAATGGGACTCTCTCTTTCATCAAGAAACATGTAGGGATTGTTGCTATCCGTGAGATTTCAGAGGTGAAGAACCGCCGGGCCAATACAGAGTTTTCTTATACCTTCCATGGGCGTGATGTCTATGCCTATACAGGAGCTAAGTTAGCCAGTGGGCATATCAGCTTTGAGGAAGTGGGACCAGAACTCAGTGTCGAACACATTGTAGAAATCCCTGTAGTGGAAACGGTTATGGAGGACAATCTTGTCAAAGGAGCCGTTGACATCTTGGATGTACGCTTTGGTTCTCTTTGGACCTCGATTACCCGAGAAGAATTCAATCATTTGGAACCTGAATTTGGGGAACGCTTTGAAGTGACTATCTATAACAATGATATGCTGGTTTATCAAAACCAAGTAACCTACGGCAAGTCTTTCGCCGACGTGCGGATTGGACAGCCAATCCTTTATATCAATTCCCTCTACCGTGTTGGTCTTGCCATCAACCAGGGATCCTTTGCCAAGGCCTATAATGTAGGAGTTGGGGCTTCTTGGCATATCGAAATTAGAAAAATGGAAAATTAATAGGAGATAAAATATGAAACAAAAACAAGCTTTTACAATTAAGGATGTTGTAGCCATCGGGGTTGGAGCGGCCCTCTTTGTGGTCATTGCGATGATCCCAATTCCAGCGCCAGCTCCAAATACAAACATTCAGTTGCAATACGCTCTACAAGCCCTCTTTAGTGTGGTCTTTGGTCCGATTGTTGGTTTCTTAATGGGCTTTATCGGTCATGCTATTAAAGATGCGATGACTTATGGCCTCTGGTGGACTTGGATTATTTCTAGTGGTTTGTTTGGACTCTTTGTTGGTATCTTCCGCAAGCAAATCGGTAACCTAAAAGGAGAAGTGACCAAGAAAGAATTGATCGTCTTTAACGTCGTACAAGTCATTGCCAACTTGCTTATTTGGGGATTGATTGCTCCGATTGGGGATGTGATGATCTACAAAGAAAGTGCCAACAAGGTCTTCCTACAAGGTGTTGTAGCAGGTTCTGTCAATGCTTTAGTGGTAGCTATTGCAGGTTCACTCCTCTTGATTGCCTATGCTCGTACCCAAACAAAAGACGGAAGTTTGTCTAAAGATTAATCATAAATAAGAAGATAAAGTCTGGGAAACCAGGCTTTTTTGTTTATCAAAAATATTTTTTGCAAAATGTAAGATATATGTTGCAAAATAGAAAATATAGTGTATAATAGAGCTATAAAAACAAGAAAGGAAAAGCATGTGACGAAAAATCTCAAATTAAAAATGGCCCGGGTCGAGCATGATATGACCCAGGGGGATCTTGCAGATGCCATCGGGGTGACACGTCAGACCATTGGCCTGATCGAGGCAGGGAAGTACAATCCAACCCTCAGCCTCTGCCTAGCTATTTGTAAGACCTTGGATAAGACGCTGGATCAACTGTTCTGGGAGTAACAGTTTTAACAATAGAAAGAGGAAGTATATGAAACAAAAGAAAGAACCAATTGTAAAAGATGAACGGACCATGTTGATTGATGGAAAAATTGCAGGGGAACTTGTTCTAGGAATGACCTGCTTTATCGCCTTATCAGCCTTTGTGAAAGCTAGTATTCTGGACTTAGCCCTAGTAGCCTATATACCCGAACTTATTCTCTTGATTGTCATGGGAGTTTATGCCTTTGTCAGAAGGATAAGCTCAGGGATCGACATTCGAGATATGTTAGAAAAAGATAGCTGGTTCAGCCGCATCGGGGCAGGCGTCTTATTTGCCTTATTTGTGATCGCAACAGATGTGATTGGGAAGCGCGAAACAATGAGCTTTATCTTGAGTCCCAAGTATCTGCTCAAAATCGTCCTTGCCATTTTAGTCTTTGCTCTTTTGACTTATCTGTTAGAGAAACCACTAGCCTTTATCAATCGGAAAAAACAAAAGAAGATCGAGGCAGAGTTAGAGGAGGAATAAATGAGAGTACAATTGTTGAACAAACAAATTATAGATGAACGAGAAGAAGGACTGGCCAATAAGGCTGGTGCTGAAACGGCTAGTTTTCTGTTCCTTGCCTTAGCGGTTTTTAGTGTGGGATCTATGTTTACGACCAATCCTGGACTGAGTCCAATCCTGGTCGTGACCTTACTCATTGTTTCAGGATTGTATTATTCAGTTCGTTGTCAACAATTGGGTGTACGGTTTATCAGCTATAGTTACCTCAATCTAATGGGGATTATTACTGTAACTTGTGTTCTCTCCTTATTCATCTGGGCTCAAAATTTTCAATTAAACCAAGCAATCTATCACAATAATCCCTTTCATTCAAAATTTTTGCTGGTGCTTCCTATCACATTTCTCCTAAATCTTCCGATTGTATGGGGGATGAATTCCCTTGTGAAGCTCCTAGCAAAAGTAGAGAAAAAACGCTATGAAGCCTATTTAGACCAGTTGGAAAAGGAAGAGTAGGTAGTTGGAACCTTATTTTCGTCGTGTAAAAGTCTGGAACCCCAGACTTTTATTTTTCAGTCAAATAAATTGCATTCGTTTTCTCGGGAGAGTATACTGGTATAGTTGAATGAAAAATTCTGATAATTTAATCTTAGAAAAGAGAATCTTATGGCAAAACCTATTCGTGTTTTACTTTACTATAAATATGTTCCCATCGAAAACGCAGAACAATTTGCGGCTGATCACTTGGCTTTTTGTAAATCAATCGGGCTCAAGGGCCGTATCCTAGTCGCTGACGAAGGAATCAACGGGACTGTTTCTGGTGATTACGAAACGACGCAAAAATACATGGACTATGTTCACAGCCTTCCTGGTATGGAAGACCTCTGGTTCAAGATTGATGAGGAAGAAGAGCAAGCTTTCAAGAAGATGTTTGTTCGCTACAAGAAAGAGATTGTCCACCTTGGTTTGGAAGACAACGATTTTGACAACGACATCAACCCACTTGAAACAACAGGTGCTTACTTGTCTCCAAGAGAATTTAAAGAAGCCCTCCTAGATGAAGATACAGTTGTTCTTGATACTCGTAACGACTACGAGTACGACCTTGGACACTTCCGTGGGGCTATTCGTCCAGACATCCGCAACTTCCGTGAATTGCCACAATGGGTCCGTGATAACAAGGAAAAATTCATGGACAAACGAGTTGTCGTCTACTGTACTGGTGGAGTCCGCTGTGAGAAATTCTCAGGTTGGATGGTGCGTGAAGGCTACAAAGATGTCGGTCAATTGCACGGCG
>NZ_CAJPOU010000022.1 GCF_905372335.1 Streptococcus sp. A12 | reverse complement strand
GTAGTCGACAAAATCGCCGAAGTTGAAACGGACGACAAAGACAAACCAAAAGAAGGTGTCAAAATTGAAAAGATGGAAGTCGTAAAAGACTATGATTTCAAAAAATAATCAAAAGAGAACCGCCAGGTTCTCTTTTTAAAATATTGATAAACCATTACCGAATAGATTCTTTAAAAAATGAAATGAATTCTCATGATTTGCGACATTCATCTACTGAAACTTTCCGCCGTGAGAAAAGTGCCTGAAACAGATTTGTTTCAGGCACACGGAATTATTGAGACCTTAGGCTCAATAATTAGTCATGGAACTTCGCAGAAGTTCGCTGACGTCCGTACTCACCTACGGGAAGTTTCTAAGAAGTATGTAACTTCAATCTGAAAAGAGAACCATGCGGTTCTCTTTTTGTGTTTACGTCAATTCATTAAAGTCCCAGATTTGGTCCATCCAGCCTTCATAGAAGTCTGGCTCGTGGCAAACCATGAGGATCGATCCCTTGTATTCTTTCAGGGCCCGTTTCAACTCTTCTTTGGCATCCACATCCAAGTGGTTGGTCGGCTCGTCCAGTACCAAAACATTGTTTTCACGGTTCATCAAAAGACAGAAACGCACCTTGGCTTGCTCCCCACCAGATAGTACCTGAATTTGGCTCTCGATGTGTTTGGTGGTCAAACCACAGCGAGCAAGGGCTGCACGAACCTCTGCTTGATTGAGAGCTGGAAAGGCATTCCAGACTGCTTCAAGCGGGGTCTGACGATTGCCTCCTTCGACTTCTTGCTCAAAATAGCCTAGTTCTAGGTAATCTCCACGTTCTACTTCTCCAGCAATCGGTGGGATGATTCCCAGCAAGCTCTTCAAGAGAGTGGTTTTCCCGATCCCGTTAGCTCCGATAATGGCTACCTTTTGATTTCGTTCAAAGGTTAGGTTCAAAGGCTTGGTTAAAGGACGATCATACCCGATTTGAAGGTCCTTGACTTGGAAAATGAAGCGTCCAGGAGTTCGGGCATTTTTAAGTTCAAAGGATGGTTTTGGTTTCTCACTTTGCAACTCAATGAGTTCCATCTTGTCCAGCTTCTTCTGACGAGACATAGCCATATTCCGTGTAGCCACACGCGCCTTATTACGCGCTACGAAATCTTTCAAATCAGCAATCTCTTTTTGCTGGCGTTCATAAGCTGCTTCCAATTGCGATTTCTTCATCTCGTAGACTTCAAGGAATTGGTAGTAGTCTCCGGAATAGCGGGTCAACTGTTGATTTTCCACATGGTAGACGATGTTGATTACATCATTCAAGAAAGGAATATCGTGGGAAATGAGGACAAAGGCATTTTCATAGTTCTGCAAGTAGCGTTTGAGCCAATCGATGTGCTCCGCATCCAAGTAGTTGGTTGGCTCGTCCAAGAGAAGGATATCTGGTTTTTCAAGGAGCAATTTAGCCAAAAGGACCTTGGTCCGCTGCCCACCTGAAAGGGCCGTCACATCTGTCTCCATGCCAAAGTCCATGATCCCAAGAGCACGCGCCACTTCATCTATCTTGGCATCCAAGGTATAGAAATCCCGACTCTCTAACCGATCCTGGAGCTCTCCGACTTCTTCCATGAGAGCATCCATATCTGCTCCATCTTCAGCCATTTCCATATAGAGGTCATTGATGCGAGCCTCTGCGTTAAAGAGCTCGTCGAAAGCTGTCCGCAAGACATCGCGCACCGTTTGCCCTTCTTTTAGGACAGCATGCTGGTCAAGATAGCCAGCGGTCACATACTTAGACCACTCGACCTTCCCTTCGTCGGGTTGCATCTTGCCCGTCACGATGCTCATGAAGGTGGATTTCCCTTCACCATTGGCCCCTACCAATCCGATATGCTCTCCCTTTAACAAGCGGAAGGACACATCCTCAAAAATAGCCCGATCTCCAAAGCCGTGGCTTAAATTTTTCACCTCTAAAATACTCATGATTGACTCTCTTTCATTGATTTCACTCGTATGATTATATCATCTTCAAGACAGAATTAAAAGGGAGTCCAACTCCCTTTTTTCTTACAAACCTAGGTCCGCATATAGTTTCCGGTAGCCCACTTGAACAACTTTTCCGTCCTTCACTAAAAGAGGGCGTTTGATCAGCATGCCATCACTAGCTAAAAGGTCTGCCGCTTCTTCTACCGAAAGCTGATCTACCTTATCTTTCAAGCCCAATTCCCGATACTTCATCCCACTGGTATTAAAGAATGATTTGATTGGTAGGGAAGACTCCTTGATCCAGATTTGTAGTTGCTCACTGGTCGGGGTGTCTACCACGATATCTTGGCTATCAAACTCACAGCCTAAGCTCATTAATTCCGATTTCGCCTTACGGCAGGTTGAACATTTTGGGTATTCAATAAATGATAACATCTTTTCTCCTTATTCTTTCCAAGATATGGCCTCATGTTGCAACAGCCAACGTTTGCGATCTAGTCCAGCAGCATAGCCTGTCAACTTTTTCTCCGTCCCCAGCACCCGGTGACAGGGGATGAGGAGGAGTAAGGGATTCCGACCTACTGCTTGACCGATGGCTTGGGCCGATTTGCAAGACAAGGCTCGGGCAATCTCTCCATAAGTCCGATTTTCCCCATAGGGAATCTGAGCTAGATAGGCCCAAACTCTTTGTTGAAAGTCTGTCCCTTGAGGAGACAGGGGAAAGGGCATGGAAGGATTTTCCCCTAAAAAGTACTGGTCCAGCCATTCAAAGACAGCTTCATGAAGTGGCTGACAAGCTACTTCGATATGCTCAAGCCCCTGCTCACAATTGGCTTGATCACAAAACCAGATCCCTACTAGGCTGTCTTCATCCACCACAACAGATAGAGGTCCCAAGGGACTCTGATAGAGTTGTCGATAGTACCTAGTCATTTTGAGATTGTTCTGCACGGTAGTCCCAACGGTCGTCTTCACTGATCACTTGGAATAGGCTGGTTTCTGCCTTTCGCTTAATCTTCTGATAAGCGAAACGAACCCCATCAATTGGTACCTTCCCACAGTAATGGAAGCCTAACTTCTCTAAAAGGTGTTGCATGACCTTGTTGTCAGGATGGGTATCACAGCGGAAATCTGGGCCCTTTTCTCCTTCGATCAAACCTTGGAGGAAGGTTTGGGCTACTCCTTGACCTGTGGCTTCTTTGGCAACAGCGATCCGGTGGAAACTGATATAGAGATAGTTATCATGTTCCCATTTCCCATCATAAATGTCATTATAAGCGGCTTCATTTCCCTTGTAGAGAGCGGCATAGGCTACGACTTCTTGATTCTCTACAGCCACATAACCACGGCTTTCTAGGATATCCTCAAAAATGATTTCTTGATTGGGATAACCATCCTGCCATTGGTCCACGCCAGCTGCAGCTAAGCTATCCTTGCCATCTTGGATGATTTCCATAATCCGATTGATTTCATTGGGATAGGCCATTCTAATTTCCATCAGACTCTCCTTTTTCTTCCTCTTGGTGGTAACGGGCATAGAGATCACTCTTTTGCTGCCCGAATTGTTTGGCAACCTGTTTGATTGCTTGGTTCTTTTTCATGCCAGACTGGACCAGAAGATCAATCTCTTGGATCAGATCCACTTCTTCTAGATCTGGCTCCTGCTCACTGGCCCCCTCCACGATCAGGAGGCACTCTCCTTTAAGGGGATTTCCCTCTAGATAGTCCACTAACTCTGTGATGGTCCCTCGCGTGTACTCTTCATAGATCTTGGTCAGTTCTCGGACCAGGACAACCGGACGGTCTCCATAGACTGCTAGCATATTTTCAAGGGTCGCTCGTACCCGGTGCGGGGACTCATAAAAGATCTGAGTCTCAGGATAGGCTAGCTTTTCCTGGAAAAAGGCCTTTTGCTGCCCTTCCTTGCGTGGAAGAAAGCCATAAAAGATATGAGGCTGGGGTGCCAAGCCACTGGCAATTAGGCCAGTAATGCCGGCGCTCGGGCCAGGAACTGCCACAACAGGGATCTCTCGCTCAATAGCCGCCTTGACCAGGTCGTGACCTGGATCCGAAATACTAGGCAGTCCTGCATCCGATACCTGGGCCAGGTCCTTTCCAGACTCTAAATGAGCTAGCAAATCAGGGATTTTCTCCATGGCATTGTGCTCATGGAAGCTAGTTTGTGGTGTCGCAATCTCAAAATGCTTGAGCAAGAGTCCTGTATTGCGTGTATCTTCTGCTGCTATCAGATCCACCTCTTTTAGAGTTTGGATCATGCGGTAGCTCATGTCCTCCCGATTGCCAATTGGGGTTGGCACTAAAAATAGAGTCCCTGTCGCTTTATCCCCTTTAAAACTTCGTTGAATCTGCATGTTTACTCCCTAAATAACAATTCATCACAGAAAATACACTCTTCATCATTTTCACGACGTTGACCATAGGAGTCTGTACAAACATGAAATCCATCATTGTAAATTCTTTGTAAATTTTCACGACCATTGCGATGGAATTTAGGGGAGCTGGTTTTCTCCACTTCTCCTAAGCGCTCTCTTAATTTATCATTTTCAAGACGCAGAGCTGTATTTTCCTCGACAATGAGTTTGAGATTTTTCTTTATGGCTTCAACCTCTGCTAATGTAACTAGCAATTCCTGGGAGAAGCCATCCAAAGCATCAAATAATTCTTTTTTATTCATCTCTTTACCTTCTATTTTTCAACTGTAGGACCATATACTCAAGAGCATTTTGAAAACTCACATTCCGTTCCCACATCTGTTTGGCCAAGACCAGTTTTTCTAGATAGTCTCTTCCTAAGGACTGACTGATGGAGCGTGCAAAGAGCAATTCCAGCAAGCGAAAGGCTTGGGCCTGCTTTTCTTTATCATCCGTCTCTTGAACCAAGCGAGAGACCAGTAAGTAGACATGCGGATCTGCTTTTAGACAAGCTGCGACGAAACGCTCACACTCCCTCGCCAGATCGAAAAATGAGGTATTCTGAGCGAGAATTTGAGCCTCTTGGAAACCTTGACTAAAGTTGGCTAACAGATCTGCTTGTTGAAGCAAGAGACCTTCCTGAAGGAGATATTCTTTTAGGAAATCTTGGTTTTTTGGAAAATGGACCTGCTGCGCCCGACTTTTTATGGTCGGGAGAACCAGCTGCTCATCTGCTGTCAGCAGAAAAATATGAACTTCACTCTGAGGTTCTTCAATGACCTTGAGGAGAGAATTGGCCGCATTGACATGCATCCGGTCTGCATCGCAGATGATAAAGACTTGCTTGGATCCTTCGTAGCCTGACTGAGAAAAATGCTGGATCAAATCCCGGATCCGATCCGTTTTGATGATTTGATTGACCGGTCGGACAACCGTTACATCTGAGAATTCATCCTCTTCAATCAAGCGACAAGCCCGACAAGTCCCACAGGGCCAAACGCCCTTCTTATCCGTACAAAAGAGACTTTGGGACAAGAGCTGGGCCATCTCAAAACTTCCAAAATCTCCTGTAAAGAGATAGGCGTGGCTCAAGCGGTCTTTTTCTAAAATAGCTTGGAAGCGATCGACTAACTGAGGTTGAAGTTTTTGCACTTGTTCTAACTTCATTCTCTGATCTCCAAGACTTCTTTCAATAATAGCCAAGTATCCTCGACCACCTGGTCAAAAGGTTGACTGGCATCAATTTTCACCACACGTTGTGGTTCTTTTTCGAGAATGGCCAGATAGCCTTGACGAACTTTCTGATGGAGACTTAGGCCTTCTAGATCTATGCGATTGACTTCACGGCTAGCACTCTTAGCAATTCTCGCCAACCCTTCTTCTACATCAATGTCAAAATAGAAGGTCCGATTGGGATTCAGACCATCGGTCGCAAATTGGTTCAACCATTCAATATCTGCTACTGCTAATCCACGCCCAAAGCCTTGGTATGCTACCGAACTATCGATAAAACGATCCATGATAACTAGCTTCCCTGCTTTCAAAGCTGGAAGGACTCGTTCTGCCAAGTGTTGGCGACGACTGGCGATATAAAGAAGCAATTCTGTCTTGGGATCCATCTCTGTATGGGATGGATCTAGAATGACCTCACGTATTTTTTCTGCTATTTCGACGCCCCCTGGCTCCCGCGTGGTAATATAGGCAATCCCTGCCTTTTCCAAGCGTGGTAGCAAGGCTTCTAAAACGGAGGATTTCCCTGCACCTTCTGGGCCTTCAATCGAAATTAATGTTCCCTGTTTCATTCTCTTATCTTAACTTTCTATACTCATTTCTCTAGCATGCATCACTTCTTTTTATTTTACCAAAAATAGGGGTAAAAATCCTGTCCGAATTCGTGAAAATTGATGAAAATTATTTCCTATTTTTCATTTTTTTTGGTAAAATGTATGGTGAAAATGAATAGGAGAACGAGCATGTTTAAGGCAAAAAATATTCTGGCCATTATTTTTGGGGCTGGCATTTTTTCTTTTGGAATCTTCTTTTTAGTCATTCCATTTCACTTCTATGAGGGAGGGGCTACAGGGATTACCCTAATCACCTACTACCTCTTTAAAATTCCCGTTTCGGTCATGAACTTGGCCATCAATATTCCCCTCTTTTTCCTAGCCTGGAAATTACTGGGGCTCCGATCCCTCTATCTCAGTTTGATTGGAACTTTTTCGGTCTCTACTTGGATGGCCATCTTCGAGCTGATCCCTGGAAGTCATCATCTTCAAAATGCAGTCTTTACGGCTCTTGACGGAGACATCCTCCTAGCCTGTATCGGATCAGGGGTTATCCTTGGAGCTGGGCTTGGGATTATCTTCAACGCTGGAGGCACTACAGGTGGAACCGATATTGTCGCGCGTATCTTTAACAAGTACACGACGCTTTCCATGGGACGCCTCATGTTGATTGTGGATGCCATCGTCTTGACAACTGTTTTGATCGTCTTCAAGGACTTCCGAATTGCAGCCTACACCCTCCTCTTTATCCTGATTGACACCGTCGTCATTGATATTGTCGGTGAAGGAGGTTTTGCAGGAAAAGGATTCCTCGTGGTTACATCTAAACCAGATGAAATTGCCAAACAAATCACGACTGATTTGGGCCGAGGAGTCACCTTCGTAAACGGTATGGGCTATTATAGCCAACAAGAAATGAAGATTGTCTACTGCGTGGTTTCACGGAATGAAATGAAACAGATGAAAGATATCATCAATAAGATCGATCCATTCGCCTTCATTACCATTACAGAAGCCCATGAAATCCTAGGAGAAGGATTTACCTTGGATACCAACAAGCAACCCATTGCTCGCTAAAACAAAGAGCCTGAGAATATCTCAGGCTCTTTCTTTATTTAAAAGGCTTTTGCAGATGTGCGACTAATTTCATCCACACGAATACCATTTTCTTCAAATTTCTTCTTGATGACTTCCGTATCGGTAATGCCATCAATCTGAACTTCGATAACGACATGATCATCTTTGGTTGGGATATTGACTGTATTGGCGATATTGTATCCTTCTTCTACAATCAAATGAATGATTTGTTCTAGAACACCAACCTTATCTTCTGTCACAAAGCGAACACGAACTCCTTCTTCTCCATAACCGGATACTTCGAGGAAGGCACGGAAAATATCACGGTCTGTGATGACACCGGATACTTGGTCATTGTCTACAACCGGAAGAATTCCCACCTTGTTCTTATACATGAGATAGGTCGCATCTTCGAGGCTGGCAAATTTAGAGACAGTAATGACATCACGAAGCATGACATCTTTGACCTTGGTTTTATTAAGTAGGTAGTTCATCTCAAAAATAGACAAGCTTGTTGCTTTAGATGGACTTGCTTCTGCAATCGTACCTTCTGTCACCAAACCGACCAATTGGTCATTTTCAATGACCGGCAAGCGGTGTAAGCCTTGTTCCCGCATCAAATCTGCCGCATGAGCAATTGTTGTATCTGGACTAATATACACTACTTTACGGGTCATAAAATCTTTAACAGCCATAACAGTTCTCCTATGCTTTTCTTAGTTTTATTATACTTGATTTTTAGAATGATTTCAAACGCTTTCAGCAGTTTTCTCTTGTTTTCAAAATTCAGAATTACCTAATAATCCTTGTATTCTTCCCTATGAGAACCAAATTTTCTAATTGTAGCCAAACCATTTTTAAAAAAGAGCCCAAAGGCTCTTTTTTATCTCTTATCCACCAAGGTAGGCCTTGCGGACTTCTTCAGAGGCTAAGAGTTCTTTTCCTGTTCCGGAAAGAACGACTTTCCCTGTTTCGAGAACATAACCTCGGTCTGCGATGGCAAGGGCCTTGTTGGCATTTTGTTCAATCAAGAGAACAGTTGTTCCTTGTTTTTGGATATCTTGGATGATATCAAAGATTTCTTGTATAAAGATTGGGGCCAATCCCATAGAAGGTTCATCCAGGAGCAAAAGTTTTGGCGTCGACATGAGGGCACGACCCATTGCAAGCATTTGTTGCTCCCCACCAGATAGGGTGGCTGCATCTTGGTTCTTCCGTTCTTCCAAACGTGGGAAACGGGAGAAGACCTTCTTCAAGTTAGCTTGGTTTTCTTCTCGGTCTTTCTTCAAGAAAGCTCCCATTTCCAAGTTTTCCATAACGGTCAAGCCTGGAAAGACGTGGCGACCTTCTGGAACTTGAGAGAGTCCTGCTGCTACAATCTTTTGAGCTGGAACCTTTTGAATCTCCTGACCCAAAAACTCAATTTTCCCAGCACTTGGACGCACCAAACCTGAAATGGTACGAAGAATAGATGTTTTCCCAGCACCGTTAGCACCGATAAGAGAAACAACTTCTCCTTCATTTACCTCGAAACTGACATCACGGACAGCCTGGATCATGCCATAGTGTACAGAAAGATTTTCAACTTTTAACATAGACATTAGGCTTCACCTCCTAGATATGCTTCGATTACGCGTTTGTTATTCTTGATTTCATCTGGCGTACCATGGGCAATCAAGCGGCCATATTCCAATACATAAATCCGTTCTGTTACTTCCATGACCAAGCTCATATCGTGCTCGATCAGCATGATCGTAATATTAAATTCTTTTTGAATGCGACGGATCAATTGGGTCAATTCTGCTGTTTCTTGAGGGTTCATCCCTGCAGCAGGTTCATCCAAGAAGAGGATTTTTGGCTCTGTAGCAAGGGCACGAACGATCTCCAAGTGACGTTGTTGTCCGTAAGCCAAGTTTTTAGCCAAAGTATCTGCTTCTTTTTCCAAACCGAAAATGGCTAACAATTCAAGGGCTCTTGCTTTCAAAGCTTCTTCATTCTTGTAATAGCTTGGCAAGCGGAAAAGACTCGCAAAGACATGTGGTTTGTGGTGGTTGGCAAAGGCAATCAAGACATTGTCCAAAACGCTCAAGTCTTTAAAGAGACGAATATTTTGGAAAGTCCGTCCCAGACCACCTGCAGCGATTTTATAAGGTGCTTTACCATTTAATAGGTGACCATCTAAAGTAATGGTCCCTTCACTTGGTTCATATACCCCTGTTAGGAGGTTGAAGAGGGTTGTTTTTCCGGCACCGTTGGGCCCAATCAACCCAACCAATTCCCCTTCATTGAGTTCCATGGTCACATCCCCAACGGCTGTCAAACCACCAAAGTTTTTTGTTAAATTTTTTACTTCAAGAAGTGCCATTAGTTAGCCTCCTTTTTTGAGAGTAGTTTTTTCAAGCTGAATTCCCATGTTCCAAGAAGACCACCTGGACGGAAGATCATCACGAGAATCAAAGCCAATGAGTAAATGATCATACGTACACTTGAGAAGTCTTGAAGCACCATGTTCAAGATCCCCAAGACGATAGCTGCCACAACTGTTCCTGACATTGATCCCAAACCACCAAAGACTACAATGATCAAGACATTAATAGTATTAGTAAAGGAATAATCTTTCGGAACGACAGATCCAATGAAACCTGCTTGGAGAGATCCAGCAATCGCCGCTGTGATCGCACCAAATACAAATGCGATGACTTTGACTTTGGTCGTATTGATCCCAACAGATTCTGCTGCGATTTCATCTTCACGAACAGAAAGGGTAGAGCGTCCAATTGGACTGCGTAAGAAGTTGATGGTAAAGATGGTTGTAATCACGACAAAAAGGTAAACCAATTGCCAGGTTGTAAAGGCTGGCAAACCAAGGATACCGGCGGCACCATTTGTGAGAGTACCACCATTGACGATCAAGATCCGGATGATTTCAGAAACTCCAAGTGTCGCAATCGCGAGGTAGTCCCCTTTTAAACGAAGGGTTGGAACCCCAACAATCAAGGCCACAGCACCTGCGATCAAAGCACCTAAAACCATCGCGCCAAAGAACGCTCCATAGGTTGGTGATTTGGAGCCGAGAATGGCTGCGGAGTAGGCACCAATCGCCATAAATCCAGCATGTCCAAGTGAGAATTGACCTGAGAAACCAACGATGAGGTTCAAGCCAACTGCAAGGATAATATTAATTCCGATTTGTTCTAAAATTTGGATATAGAAGAGGTTGAGCACACCCGCTGCAACCAAGACTTGGATCAAGGCAAAACCTGCGAACAAAAGACCAAGCCAGACTAAATTCACTTTTAAATTTTGTTTCATGGCTTACACCTTCTCTTTCACATTTTTACCGAGGATACCTGCTGGACGGATGAGCAAGATTACAATCAAGATGGCATACACAATGGCATCACGGAAGTCTGAAAGGCCAATCGCTGTGGCGAAGGTTTCCAACAAACCGATGACAAATCCACCTAGGGCCGCACCTGGAATGATTCCGATTCCACCAAGAACGGCTGCGACAAAGGCTTTGATACCTGGTGTCATCCCCATCAAAGGCTCGATTGAGTTGTAATACAAACCGATCAAGACACCGCCAGCACCCGCTAAGGCTGATCCCAAAGCAAAGGTAAAGCTGATGGTTCGGTTTACGTTAATCCCCATCAATTGAGCGGCATCGCTATCAACAGAAACGGCACGCATGGCTTTCCCCATCTTTGTCTTTTGGATAATAAATTGAAGAGCGACCATCAAGAAAATAGACACTCCTAAGATCATCAACTGAATGTTGGAAATCGAAATAGGACCAAAGTTGTAACGAACAGTTTCAATGACTTGCGGGAAGGAACGGGTATTGGCCCCTACAAAGAAGACCATCCCATATTCAAGCAAGAAGGAAACCCCGATGGCTGTGATCAAGGCTGCAATCCGAGTCGAATGACGAAGCGGACGATAAGCCAGATATTCAATCACAACCCCTAAAATAGCTGTCCCGACCATAGCTAGAAGCAAGGCTACAAAGAAGTTAACTTTCAATGAGTTCAATAAGAAATACCCCATAAAGGCACCTACCATGTAGATATCCCCATGGGCAAAGTTGATCAATTTGATAATTCCATACACCATAGTATAACCAAGGGCCAAGAGTGCATAGACACTTCCCAAGATTAGACCGTTCACTAATTGCTGGAGCATTTGAACCATCCTTTCTAATAATAAAGAGCGAGGCCAGGAATTTTCATTCTCCCAGCCTCTTGTACAAACAACAAATGATAATTAAGGTTTAACCGACTCAACTGACTCAACTTTACCATCTTTTAAGCCAATCATAAGTGCAGATTTAACCGGATTATGGTCTTTGTCAATAGACATTGTACCAGTAACACCTTCCAAGTCTTTCAACTTCGCAAGGTTGTCTTTCAATTCGACAGAGTTCTTAGCACCTTTAGATGCTTCTGCAACCATGTAAACTGAATCATATGCCAAAGCTGCAAACATTGAAGGTTCTTCGTTGTATTTTGCTTTATAAGCTTCTACGAATTTCTTGGCTTTATCAGTCATTTCACCTTCAGTAGAGAATCCAGCTACGTAGTAGATGTCTGTAGCTGCAGCAGGTGTTGCTTGTTCAACGAATTTAGCATCGCTAAATCCATCACCACCAATGATTGGTTGTTTGATTCCCATACCACGTGCTTGGTTTACGATTTTACCAGTTTCAGTGTAGTACCCTGGAAGGACAATCGCATCGAAGTCTTTGTCTTTGATTTTTGTAAGAGCAGCTTGGAAGTCTGTATCCTTAGATTGGAAAGTTTCTGTTGCTACGATTTCACCTTTATAAGATTTCTTAAAGGCTTCAGCAATCCCTTTAGCATAGTCAGATGAATTATCGTAGTAAAGAACAACTTTCTTCGCTTTCAAGTTATCCGTTGTATATTTAGCAATGATTTGTCCTTGGAAGCTATCGATGAAGGTTGC
This sequence comes from Streptococcus sp. A12, assembly GCF_905372335.1. Classification (GTDB taxonomy): domain Bacteria; phylum Bacillota; class Bacilli; order Lactobacillales; family Streptococcaceae; genus Streptococcus. The sequence goes on along the minus strand of NZ_CAJPOU010000022.1, from coordinate 12,512 downwards.
ACGGAAAAGGTAATCTTGACCTTTTGTCAAATTATCTTGTGTTGCTGATGGTGTTACCAATGGAACACCTGCTTTACCAGCATTCGCAACAGCTGCGGCAGTGGCACCTGAAGTAGCAGGCCCTACAAGAGCGTTCACTTTTGATTGAGTGACAAGGTTTGTAGTGATTGTAGCTGCTTCAGCTGTTTCAGATTTGTTATCTTTGTCTGTGACAACAATCTTCTTACCATCAGCTCCACCATTAGCATTGATTTCATCAACGGCTAATTGAGCACCTTTTTGTTCAGCACTACCATATGCTGCTACTTCACCAGTTTTTTCAAAGTTAAAACCGATTTTTAGTTCTTTGCCGATTTCGTTACCAGTTGTGTTTGAACCTGAAGTTGAAACTTCACCACAGGCCGCAAGAAGAGCGACACTTGCAATTGTTAAAAATGAAAGAGCAAATTTTTTCTTCATTTGTAATAATCTCCTTAAATAATCTTAAAATAAATACATATTAAGAATATACCGAATTATCTGACAATTGTCAATATAAAAAACACAATCCTTTAAATGATTGCGTTTTCTACTTGTGTTTCATCCTGTTGACGATGCAAACTTCCTACAAAATCACGATCCAATTCTTGAATATGGCAAATTTGAACCTTCTTTACAAAGCGTTCTTTTTTTAATTGATGCATAATTTCAAGAACTTGAGGACTATCGACATAGACCTGGACATAGCGCATTTTTTTGGAATGATAGATCACATCCCCAATTTCCTGTAATTTCTTTGCATCTCGATTATAATACAATTTTACAATTAAGCCTGTTCTAGCTTGCTTCTCAAACATACACAATCCCTTTCTGCTTCTGTTACAAGTATAGCAAATTTCAGGTCAAAATACTATCTTTTTCTAGAAAGTAAAGAATGTCCTAAAAAAACCTCTCCTGTCAAAGGAGAGGGCTGGATGGTGAAGGTTTCTTATCCGAGATTGTTGTTAGCCATGATTTCATCGATGAAACCATAAGCTAAGGTTTCTTCTGCAGTCATCCAATTATCCCGTTCTGCATCAGCGTGGATTTTCTTGATGGTTTGACCTGAATTTTCTGCCAAGATTTTTTCCAATCTGTGACGTGTTTTCAAGAGGTGTTCTGCTGCAATGGCCATATCCGTTTGTTGGGTACCGCCACCAGTACCACCCATTGGTTGGTGGATCATGTACTCAGCATTTGGCAACATGAAGCGTTTGCCTTTGGCACCACTTGATGCAATCACAGTCCCCATTGAAGCTGCCATCCCCATGACGATGGTTTGGACGTCTGATTTGATAAAGTTCATGGTATCGACGATTGCCAAACCTGCAGAGACAGAGCCTCCTGGCGTATTGATATACATATAGATATCTTTGGTATTATCTTGGGCATCCAAGAAGAGCAATTGGGCAATAATCGAATTGGCCATTTGGTCTTCTACCGGTCCTGTCACCATGATAATACGGTCTTTTAAGAGGCGTGAGTAAATGTCGTATGAGCGTTCGCCACGACTAGTTTGTTCAATTACTACTGGAATCATTCATTCATCTCCTTTTATCCATTATAACCGGCACCATCTCACGAGTTTCATCCGGCTGATTCGAGAGGCTAGCTCTCCTTCCATTCTTTATAAAAGCTATTATATCCCATTGGTCAACAAAGGTCAAATTTTTACTTTCCTAAAGATGGATTGGAAATGTGCTTATTTGGTACCAAACAAACGGTCCCCAGCGTCACCTAAACCTGGAACGATATAGCCGTTTTCGTTGAGGCGTTCATCCAAGGCTGCAGCAAAGATTTCGACATCTGGATGAGCTGTTTGAAGAGCTTCCACTCCTTCTGGTGCCGCAACTAAGCAGACAAATTTAATATGGCTTGCACCACGTTTCTTTAATGAATCTACCGCTAGGATTGCAGATCCCCCAGTCGCCAACATTGGGTCTACCACAAAGATTTGACGTTGGTCGATATCTTCTGGCAATTTCACCAAGTATTCAACTGGTTTCAAGGTTTCTTCATCGCGGTACATTCCGATGTGACCAACTTTAGCAGCGGGTACCAAACTCAAGAGTCCGTCTACCATCCCGATCCCTGCACGAAGGATTGGAACAATCGCTAGTTTTTTACCAGCAATCTGTTTTTGAACTGTTTTTGTAATGGGTGTTTCGATTTCTACATCTTCAAGAGGAAGTTCGCGCAAAACTTCGTATCCCATCAACATAGCAATTTCATCTACTAATTCACGAAAAGCCTTTGTAGAGGTATCAGTCCGACGCAAAATAGACAATTTATGCTGAATCAGTGGATGTTTAATAACTTCAAGTTTTCCCATTGTGGTTCCTTCTTTCTCTATATTCATCTTATTATATCAAAAAGGAAGAAAAAGGCCTACAAATATGCAAACCTTTTCTTTTCTTATTTTAATGACTATCTTATAGCCACTCTTTGTACTTGCCAATATAATAGTGTTTGACCAGGGTGACACTTGCCATATAAAGGAAAAGGATTCCCGCTAGTAATAGGAAGTAAAGACTATTTAGTGGCGCTACTTTCAACAAGGAAGCCAGTGGGCCATATGGTAGGAAGGTCACAAAGAGGGCGCCCAATAGGGTCGTTGCCATGACTGCAAGGGCTGGCCGACTTTGAACAAAAGGCAATTTTGGAGAGCGGAGCATATAGATGACCATAGTTTGGGACCACATGGACTCAATGAACCAGCCGGTTTGAAAGAGCATGATGAAGAGTCCCGCACTGTCTGCTCCATGGACATAGCCATAGCCTGTAATCATGGGTACGATGATAAAGTAGAGAGCGATAAAGGTCAAGATGTCAAAGACAGAGGAAATAGGACCAAACCAGGCCATAAAGCGGGTAATGGATTTTGCTTCCCAAATCCTAGGTTTCTTCAAGAAGTCCTTATCCACTCGGTCAAAAGGCAAGGCGATACAGGAAAGGTCATAAACCAAGTTTAAAACGATGAGATGGATAGGGGCCATTGGAAGAAAAGGAAGGAAAATACTAGCAAAGAGAAGAGAGAAGATATTTCCGAAATTAGAAGAAACAGTCATCTTGATGTACTTGGTCATGTTGGCATAAACTTTGCGGCCTTCTACCAAGCCTTTTTCGAGGACCATCAAGTCTTTATCCAGAAGGATAACATCTGCTGTTTCTTTGGCAATATCGACAGCTGTATCAACCGAAATCCCCACATCTGCCACTTTCATAGAAGGAGCATCGTTGATCCCATCTCCCATATATCCGACCTTGTGGCCATTTGCTTTGAGTTGCAAGATAATGCGTGCTTTTTGATCTGGAGATAATTTTGCAAAAACGGTGGTGATTTCTACTGCTTGGGCCAAGTCTGAATCAGAGAGACTGTCGATATCGCTACCCAGCAAAATGCGGTCAACATCCAGTCCCACCTTTTCACAAACCGCTTGGGTCACTTTCTCATTATCACCCGTAAGGATTTTAGTAGCAACTCCGTATTCCGCAAGGGTATTGATGGCTGGTGCTGCAGATGGTTTTGGTGGATCTAAGAAGGCTAGGTAGCCCGTCAAGATCATGTCTGCTTCATCTGCCACTTCAAAGGCATAGCCTTCCTCAAGATTTGATTTGTAACTAACCCCTAGCACACGCAAACCTTGTTCATTCAGCTGAGCCACCTCTGCCAAGACGTCTTCCCGCACTTGGTCTGTTAGGGGGATAATCTCATCCTTGTATTCTACATAGTTAGAGACTGCTAGCATTTCTTCCAAGGCTCCCTTGGTGACCATGCTCACGATTCCCCCCTCATCTTTGACAATGACACTCATCCGCCGGCGTTCAAAGTCAAAAGGCAATTCATCAATTTTTTGGAAGCTTTGGTCCAAGCCTCTGACAATCTCATGTTTTTTTGCTTCTCTTTCTGTCCGGCTGATAATAGCGCGATCCATTAAGTTTTTGAGGCCGGTTTGGAAGTAAGAATTGAGATAGGCCCGACGAAGGACAGACAAATCCAAGTCCCCACGAATGTCGAGGGGGTATTCGAGTACAATCTCATCTTGGGTCAAGGTTCCTGTCTTGTCCGTACAGAGGATATCAATAGCGCCTAGATCTTGAATAGCGTTGAGCTTTTTGATGACCACCTTTTCTTTGGCCATGATAATGGAACCCTTGGCCAAGCTAGCTGTGATAATCATTGGGAGCATTTCCGGAGTCAAGCCCACCCCTACACTGAGGGCAAAGACCCCTGCTTCCAGCCAATCCCCATCTGTCAAACCATTGATAAAGAAGACGATGGGTACCATGACCATCATGAGTCGGATCAACAACCAAGAGATGGTGTTCATTTCTCGTTCAAAAGAGGTTGGTTCATCATAAGTATTGATGGTTTGCTCAATCGCTCCCATCATGGTTTCATCTCCAACGACCAAGACCAAGGCTGTTGCTCGACCTGAGATGACGTTGGTCCCCATGAAAGCTAAACTTTCACTCTCCAAAAGACTGTCCAGATTTTGGCCAGTCGCTTTTTTCAAGCAGACTTTTTCGACAGCATCGCTCTCTCCAGTCAAACCAGATTGTTGGACGAAGAAGTCTCGAGAATCCAACAAGACCACATCCGCTGGGATCATGTCGCCTGCACTCAATTTGATCAAGTCTCCCACAACGATCTCATCAATGGGAATTTCTTCTTCTTTGCCTTCTCGAATCACCGTTGCAGTATTGACAATCATGCGAGAAAGGTTGCTAGCAGCCTTGTCACTTCGCAATTCTTGGATAAAGCGAATCACTCCAGAGAGAAGAACGAGGACGACGATGATGAGAGAGGTCGTTGGATCTTCCTCACCTGGTTTGGCTAACCAAACATTGGTCACCAGAGAAACAAGGGCAATGAGCAGTAAGATGACTGTGAAGGGATTGATGATGGATTCAACAATCCGTTTCCAGATAGAATCATCTTGCCCCTTTGTGAGGACATTTTCTCCATAGCTATCGCGGTTTTCCTCTACTTGGTCTTCCGTCAAACCAGACCAGCTAGATTGATAGGTTGCTAAGGTTCTTGTTTCTGCATCTTGCAATGCAGCAATGAGTCTTTCTTTTGTTGTTTGCATTGGAATCTCCTTTTAAATCAGGAGCCAAACGCTTATAGAGTCCCGATGACACAAATCAGCGATTGGCTGGCTATGTGCGGTTCGGGATGATCGTCGATTTGTATCATAGTGCTCTCCTTTTCTACTTGATAGGTGAGAGGCTTCTTAAGCATAAGAAAAGAGCCCTCCCCTTTTACAGGTAGGACTCATTAAACTCGTCGTTTATTTTTTAATAAAAATTCTCAAAAAATAGACCGTCCAAGCTTTAGCTCCGCAAGGCAATGAAATGAGCTTAGTCTTGACCTTTGCGATCAGGACTGTTGACCAACGAGTAGTGTCTCCACTGCTTTGCGGTAGTCATCCGTATCCTTGTGGTAGCCTCACCTACCGTTATTCCCCTTGAGTATACTCCTCCCCTATAGAAAAGTCAACCCTTAAAATCAACCTTTTTTAGGAAAATTTGTTACGATCCGATCGACAATCTCTTGGACTAGGGTTTTCGGAGCTGCCACATTCAAACGGGCATGTTGCTTCCCTTCTACTCCAAAGTCTGTCCCTTTATTGAGGATGACCTTGGCCTGGTCATGAAGTCGAGCATGGAGTTCTTCCTCTGACAAACCGTAGGCAGAAAAATCAAGCCAGAGTAGATAGGTCCCTTGCGGTTTCATCACACCAATGTCTGTCTGCTCACGCAAAACTTCTACAGTATATTCGATATTTTCTTCCAAGACTTCCTTTAAGTCCTCTAACCAAGCTTTTCCATTCTGATAGGCGACTTCGGTGGCGATAAAGCCAAGGGCAGAAATTTCATGTTGATTGTTTCGCAACTGCCGAGCTTGGAAGGATTTCCTTAGTGCATCATTTTCGATGATGGCATAGGAATTTTTTGTCCCTGCGATGTTGAAGGTTTTGGTCGCACTCGATAAGACAAGAGTGAAGTCCTTAAAGCTTGGATCAACCGTATTAAAAGAAACGTGCTGGTGGCCAAACAATACCAAATCTTGGTGAATTTCATCGGAAACAAGCAAGACCCCATATTTTTGACAGAGGCGACCAATCTTTTCAAGGACTTCTCGTTCCCAGACGCGACCACCTGGGTTATGAGGATTGCACAGGATGTAGAGCTTGACTTGGTGCTCTTCAAAGTCTTTTTCCAATTGCTCAAAATCAATTTGGAAGAGTCCATCCACTTCTACTAAGGAATTGGTCACTAATTTGCGTTGATTGAGGCGGACACTACGGGCAAAGGGTGGATAGACTGGCGTATTGATGAGAACAGCCTCGCCTTCCTTGGTGAAAGCCTGAATAGCCGTTGAAATAGACGGAACCACACCTTCCATAAAGACAATGGCTTCCTTCTCAAACACATATCCATGCTCTGACTTTTCCCAATTCTGAACAGCCTGGTAAAGCTCTTCACTAGGATAGGTGTAGCCGTAGACCAATTGATCCGCGTAATCTCGAATGGCTTGTCGAACCGCAGGCAAGGATTCAAAATCCATATCTGCAATCCAAGCAGGAAGAAGTTCTGGATCTTGCTCTGACTCCTTCCACTTGCTAGTATGATGCCCCAAACGATTAGGGACAGTCAAAAATTGTTCTTTTCCCATGATGGACTCCTATCTATCCAATGCTTGTTCTAAATCCTCAATCAAATCCCGTGCATCTTCAATTCCGATGGAAAGGCGAAGCAAGTCATCCGTTAACCCATAGGAATGACGAACCTCTGCAGGAATATCTGCGTGGGTCTGTGTAGTTGGATAGGTAATCAAACTCTCCACTCCACCTAAGCTTTCTGCAAAGGTAAAGACTTGCAAGTGGTTCAAAATGGTTGGAATCTTTTCTTGGTGGCTTACTTTAAAGGAAACCATGCCTCCCTTGCCGGTATACAAAACTTCCTTAACAGCTGGATGCCCCTTCAAGAATTCCACTACCTTCTTCGCATTTTCTGTAGAGCGCTCCATTCGAAGGGCTAAGGTTTTTAACCCACGGATCAATTGGTAGCTGTCAAAAGGAGAGAGAACAGCTCCAGTTGTGTTTAAGTTATAAAAGAGTTGCTCATAGAGACCTTCATCATCAGTCACTACAACACCAGCCAAAACGTCATTATGACCCGCTAGATATTTGGTCGCTGAGTGAAGGACGATATCTGCTCCTTCTTCAATTGGACGTTGGTAGATAGGGCTATAGAAGGTGTTGTCTACAATCACTTTTGCCCCTTTTTCATGAGCGAGTTTAGCTAATTTCTGGATGTCAAACTCCAGCATGAGTGGGTTAGTAGGTGTTTCAATATAGAGAATATCCACCTCTCCATTCAATCCTTCTACCAACTCTTCTTCTGAATTTGCATAGGTAAAGAAAAAGCGTCCTTCTTGTTCCATTTGGTTGAACCAACGGAAAGAGCCTCCATAAAGATCTCTTACTGCCAAAACCTTACTGCCAACAGGAAAAATACTAAAGGCTAAGACAATGGCAGACATACCTGAGCTCGTCACCAAGGCATGCTCTGCACTCTCAATAGCTGCCAAGGTCTTTTCAGCGTTTTCCCGAGTCGGATTCTTGGTACGGATATAGTCAAAACCAGTAGATTGACCAAACTCTGGATGCTGGTAAGTTGTTGAAAAATGAAGCGGAGTAATCAAAGCCCCTGTTGCTGGATCCGACTTGATTCCCGCTTGAGCTAGGATGGTGTTAATATTCTTTTTGTGACTCATACAAACCTCCAATGGACGTAAATTCAATTGTCTCTATTGTATCACTTCTTTAGATGATTCGGTTTTTCCTTTTTCAAGAGCTAGATATAGCTTCAAATTATAACATAACACATAATATAGTTGAAATTAATTCGCAAAAACCCCATAAAATGGGCGTTTTCGTTCTATCCACTATTCAATTATACCCACTTAAATAGTCCCTAAAGTTCCTAAAAAAGTTCACAAAAAAATGACCCTAAAAGGATCAATCATTTACGAGTTCAGCAGGCAAGATCTAGCACCCTCACACGGTGCTTTTTTATTTACAAAAGTGGTAGGCTACCGCGCACCAAAAGTGGGTGCTCGATGTCCTACCACCTAGCTATATTATAGCATATTTTATCATAAACAGCTCTAATCTTATTCGAATATAAAGAAAAAATACCGAATAGATGAAAAAACTAGCAGAATAGATAAACCTTAAAAATAATCTTCAAATTCTTGTTATCATAGGCTTATGATTCAAGATATTATTTTACAAATTAAACTTAATGCACTAAAACTAGATGAACGCCTCAATATTGAAGATCTAGAAGATAGAATTTTGAAACTAGAAAAATCTATCGAACTATTGAACGTTCAATTAGATAGAATTTATCTAGATTAGGGCTATTTCTACACTCTTCTATAACTTTAAAGGGTTCAAAAAGGGAAAATATCACACAGAAAAGGGGTGCGTCCTTGTGGTGGGTTAAGATACACCCCGTTTATTTTTAGTGGGGGATATGGATTGCCAATGCTCTATAAACTCTAGTAATGCTCTAGCTTTTCGCCTATGATAGTTACTACTGGAGATAGAGAGCCTAATCATCTGTTCACTAGTAGACACCTTTTTTTGCTCGATATAACTCATTTCTAGAATGCTTTTATCCATTGCCAATGGAATACCCTCAATAGCTTTTCTAATCTTGTTTATCTCGATTAAAGCCATGTTTTGTAGCTTATTTTGTTGATCTGCGCAACCATCAAGTAGATTCCCTGTTAGAAAGTCAACTCTAGCTACTCTACAAAATGAACGGTATTTACTCAATACATTTCTGGCTAGTTCTTTGTCATTGTTATTTTTATAATCCATTTTATCACTTCATCATGTTCAGCATGAGAATTTATCATTTTCTCGTTATTCGCTCGTGGTTCAACACACATAACCCTGCCATTTGTCAGGCATATTTTTTACAACTACCTAACCAAAACCTCACCATTGAAAAACTTCAATACCTTACCGTTCTATGGTTCTAGCAGATTAAGCATCGCAATTATAAAAGACGGTGAAGAATTGATAGACATTTTAAAACTTAATAAAAAATAAAGGTGTCCCACCTCCTACCGCAGAATGAACTGTTTCAAGGGGAGATGGAAAACCTCTATTCACTAACTAAATTATAACTCACAATGTGTTTTTTTTCAAATAATAAAGGAGAACAAAAGTAGCTATACCTTGTGGTAACCTTGGGGTTCTATCACTAGGAAAATAGCCCTGTACCTTTATAAAACCTTAGTATTTTTAAGTATGTGACCTTAGTATTTTTAAGTATGTGACCTTAGCCTATTTTTAGTATTTTTAAATACGCAACCTTGACAAAACCTTTACATTTTTTTGCTCTTACCTCACCCTTTTTTTGGAACGCTCTACTTACTTAAATCCTTGATATATCTAGTTTTTTTAACATTTTAACTGTCTAATATGTAGTATTTGTTTATTTGGTAAATTGCACACCGCTACAAATTACCTTAGAGAACTCAAACCATTCAGCCAAAAGCTATCCCCTTTTCTGGTGTAGTTAACAAACTTTTGATAATGCTTATAATATCGTTTCTGCCTCATATACTTTGGCCTTTCGGGGAAACTATCAAACATGTATCCACCACATTTAGGGTTCCAGCCTGGTTCTACTTTTCTGGCTTCTCTTAAGGCTCTCTCCCAATAGTATTGGCAATCTGTCTTGCTACGGTTTAGAGTATCTTTATATACCTGTTGGCATAAACCACAACCATAAAATAAAGACCTCTTATATAGCTTCCTGCACCGCCTATCACACATAGGGCAAAGGAAGAAATAGCGATAACCGCCCATAGTTCCTGACAGCCTTGCTAAATCAAAATGATTTTTCCCAAAAGTGACAAATAAATTATCTAGGTTTATTTCTAGCCTTTCCCCGTCTAACTCACCGATACCATGAGTTAGTTTTTTATTTTTCATTGGCTTTATAAATGTCTCTATGGTTATTGATTTTATTACTTCCATTCGTTCAAAACACCCCCTATATATAGAAAACCCAAATCTATTGCCTAAATGTCAAAAGGGGATTGCTCCCCTTCCTGTGTTTTATTGACCAGAATAATCAGCAAGGCCTTTATATTCGCCCTCTACGTCCAATTTTTGGAGTAGGCTAATACTTTCATCGTCCAGCATTTCCAACGTACCAAAAGCGGTCATAGAGTCCATAGGGATAGGCTTATCAGAAAGCAAGCGATCAGCATAGTCTAATAGCTCCAGCTCGTAGTCTGTGACCTTATTCAGCAAGCTCTCAAAATCCTCTGACTCTTTGAGTTGAGCCACGCGCTCCTGTTTGTAACGTTCTTCAAATGCTTCAACCTCCTCAGGTTGCTTGTAATAGTCTATGTCCCAGTCATGTATCCTAGTAGCGCGTGACCTGCTACTTGAGCAGTGTCCTGATCTTTAAATTCGTAAGTAAAAGTGAATGTTTTTGCTTTATCTGAAAATGTTTTTAATGTCATGTTGTTTTTCTCCATTTCTTAGTTTAAGGTAAATTATGTAATATTTTTGAGATTTGTTACCTTCTTCGGTGATTTTGTTACCTTCTAGGTAACATAGTTCAGCCTTACTGCCACAATGGTTTAGACCGTTTTGTTACCATGTTACCTTCTTTTGAACTCCTTACCCTTATATATAAAATATATCTATTTCATTTACATTCTTGTTTTTAAAAAGAAGGTAACAAGGTAACATTTTTCTAAAAAAGTCAGTCATATCAAGGGCTCAACTACGTTACCTTCTTTCTAAACAAGGTAACAAGAAGGTAACATTTTGGGGTAAAAATCCAGATATACCAAGGGTTTATGGCATAAAAAGAAGGTAACATTTTAGTCTTTAACGACAGCGTGATTAGTTTTAGCTAGTTTTGTTCTTTCAAACTCTAATGGATCCAATTTGTCATAATCTTCAATCTTAACACGCGCCCTTTTAAGTTTGTATCGATAAGGTGTTAGCTGTTGTAAGTGTCTGATAGTGTCTTTTCCAGCCCCGTAAACGTTAGGTTTAGGTATTCCCATATCTTCGGCATAATGTTTTAACGATCTTGTCAGTATAAAAACAGGTACTACGTCCAATTCATGCCAACCTTTTTCCATGTATTCATGCTTAACCCATGAAAGCAAGTAGTCGTTATCCTCTTGGTATTCTTCTAACAAGCCTTTGACTACTTGGGGTTCGATAAAGTGAGTAAATGGCTCTTGATTGATAGCTTTATATAGAGCATATTCTAGGACTTCCTTGTTTGCTAAAAACTCGTTTTTTATCCAAGGTTTTTCCTGTTCCCCATTAAAGTCAGCGTTAAAAGGTACGATCATAATTCTACGGTACCAGCCTTTTGTCTTATTACCACCATTGGGGATATAGTTTCCCGAAAAGATATTGAATAGCTTAAAAGTAGCTTCAAAAGCTGGGCGACCTTTGGGATTTACTAGAACGGTATCACCGCTGGTGATACTCATAAGATCAGACGGATTTTTCAAGTATTCGTTAGGCGCTTCATCTCCAATATTGCAAACTTTACCTACCAAAGTTTCAAGGTTGTGCTTTTCAGCAAACTGAGCAGGCTTTAGGGCTGAAATATTGCTTTCTCCTATCAGATTGATAAGGAAGCGCTGAAATGTTCCCTTACCATTGTTACCGTCCCCGTAGAAGATAGCAAACTTATTCCGTGTATGATTGGGATTGATGGCCTCTAGGATAATCTGCCAAAACAGTGTTACTAACTCCCTATCGTTACAGGCGATTGAGTTCAGCCAATCATCAAAGGTTTTTCCTTCCCTATCTGCCGGGACTTGTTTAGGCGCGTGGTAAGCCGTGCTTATCTTACTTGTAATTACATATTTAGGACTAAACGGGAGTAGTTCCTTTGTTTTCAAGTTAATAATCCCGTTATTCACGGGTATAAGATCAGCACTTTCTAAGGGCTTTTGTATCTTTGTCAGTGTTCTGACCATTAGCTTAATCTGAGGCCACTCTCTGGGTTTAATTCTAACGTCAAAGGTCTTACACAAAAGATTGAATAGATCATTACTAGCGGTATAGATACCCTCGTCTAAATCATAGATATAGAGTAAGCTATAATCAGGTACATTGCTCTTACTGATAAAAGTAAACGTGACAATATCACTTAGTATTTTAGCAACTGTGAAGGTTTGGGGCATGGCGACTTTCTCGCTAACGTCCCCAGTAGACTCGTTTACCTTAGTTTCAGTATGTTCTGCCCGCCATTTTTCACCAGCTTTAAAAATAAGATTTTCTAATTCCTTCATTGTTTTTGGTGGTCGCTCTTGGTCACGCGCTTCATTGATCTCACTTTCAAGGCTTTTTAGTTCTTCTTTTTCTATGGCTCTATCCTCGCTTTCTATATTCTGCCCGTGCTATGCTGGTAAAAGT
>NZ_CAJPOU010000021.1 GCF_905372335.1 Streptococcus sp. A12 | reverse complement strand
AGTTAACGTTTGTGAAACAATCAGATGGAGATTTCCTTCTTGCTAAAAAAGGTGACGACTAAGGTTAGGTCACTTTCCCACTTCACAATGGTAGGGAAAAGAAAGGAAGAAATTCAACTTTCCTAAAGCTAGAAAAAAGATCTGGAATAGACATTCCAGGTCTTTCTCTATTCTAGCGAGGACTGGCTATTTATGGTATAGTAGGATATGTTGCTAAAGGAAATAGGCGTGAACAGTTGGACGGAAAGGGATACAGATTCGATCACAGAATGGATAATGTAAAGGAAAAAATAAGAAAACATCTGAAAGCCCTCCTGGTTTTCATCCAAAAAAGAGGGATTGTTTTAGGAATCCTCGCAATGCTGGGAGTAGCCTATGAGCTTGCTGCTTCTGGAAGGCCACAAGAACAGCTGAATACAGACCAGCAAGTGACCTTTCATCAGGAAGAAGCTTATCTGCAGGACTTCCTGGCGAAATCAGATCACCCAGAAGTTGGGGTGAATTTGGAGGAGTTGCTGGAGTTTAAAATAGGAGATGCGACTGGTGTGCCAAGCACCAAGGGGACGACACCAGAGACTCTGGTTAAAAAATTAGGGGGAGCCAAGCAAGCTCGACTCGAGTCAAAAGCTAGAACGCGGCTCCTTCGTCTCAGCTATGGAACGACACAAGATGGACGAGATAGATACCAATTTGAATTTACCCATATGAAGGATGGCTACTATCTAACAGCTATTCAGGGCTATCAGCCAACTTCTAAGGATCATCTGGAAAGTAAACAGCTGAAAAAGGTAGCCTTTACCAATCTTGCTAGTGGGAAAGAGAAAACCGGCATGAAGCTTGAAGACATTTTACAAAAGATAGGCTTGCCACAATCATTGCTTTTGAATCATAAGGATAGAAAGAAAGTTTTGGTCCTAACCTACCGTGCACAAGAGGGTCTCGTCTTTCTCACTTTGCAAGCCCAAAATGATGCTCGCTATCATCTAGTCAAGGTCGAATAAGGAGGAGTAAATGGATACAGTCATCAAGAAGTTAACAATTCCTGGTCTCCTGCTGCTAGCGCTCCTCCTAGGGATGGGGTTAGAGGTCCTTAGTCATCCGCCGAAAAATTCTACAGCGATAAGTGAAATAAGGAACTTATCAACTTTTAAAGCGAAAGAATTTCAAGGGGAGCGACTCTTAAAAGAAACGAATGAAAAAAAGGATTCGCCATGGACCTTGGAACTGATCGAGTACTTTCCTCTATCGATAAAGAACCAAAACGGTAGTCTGAAGCAGACTGGAAGTCGCCTGGAGACCCTTCTGAAGGAGATGGGCCACCCCCAAGAGAAAGTCCTCTTTCAATCTACAGCAAGCAAGCAACCCAGTCTCTCTCTTCTCTATCGATGGGACGACAGAGGAAAGGGAGCCTCCATCCGTTTGCTTTTTAGCAAGGGGACTGATGGGAGCTATCTGTTAGAAGAGATTGACGCCAGTCTAGCCAATCTAGACCGGGAGGGGAAAAAAGCCTTTTCAGAAAAGGTTTATCAAGGTTTGGAGCTTGGAAAAAAGATAGATCTTAAGGCATTGTTAGCCAACTATCAGGGCCTACAATCCTTCGTCCGACGCCAGATTGGGCCTGATCAGGAAGGTTATCAACTATCCTATCAGGATGAGAAGGGAAAAACTTATTTATTGGAGCTGGAACATGTAGACGGTTCCTATTCCTTGTTGCGCAAGAGTCAACTAGATCCTAAGAAACAAAGTTAAGTAAAAAGAAGGGAAAATGGAATGGAAAAAGGTAGACAGATTCAAAGAGAATGGTCTAAGTTCCCAAGTAGGAATCGGGAAGTGTCTGAGGTCTTTTCGGATCGTGGGCCTGAAGGAGAAGCTTTTGAAAGTCCCAGTCTTCGGAGCTATCAAAAAGGGGTAAAGAGAAGTGTCCGTGAGGATGCTTTTCGAGGAGCGGGCTTGCCCCGTTTTGGTTCACTTTTTGCAGTTGCTGTGGGGATGGTTCTCGTCTTTAGTCTCTCCATTATAGCGCTTGGTTATGTAAGCAGTTCTCTCAATAAGACAGAGCAGGATAGCCCAGTAAGTAAGAAACAGGACCGTCATTCTTTCAGTTCGACATCCGCTAGCTCATCATCTGCCTCCTCTAGCCAACCATCAGAATCTTCTAGCTCAACAAAGGAAGAGAAGAGTGAGTCAGATAAGAAATCGAAGCAGCTGACATCCAAAAATTCTCCCTATGTGGATGAAAACAATGGCGTTCACTCTTTTAGTTTGGACGAGTTGCTGAACTTGATCCATCATAAGAAATTAGAGTTTGTAACGCCGGAGGAAACTGTTGAACACTTTGGGAAAGCTTGGAATGGTAATTATTCCTATTTTAGCCCAGAACAACAAGGCACACATTTAACCTATAAACAGCCAGATCAATTTGGTTTTGTTTATATTAGTTTTAAGAAGATTGATGATACCGAAAAGATAACTAGTTTAAGTGTAGGTAACAATAAAAGTAAGCTAGGTGAACCTACCAAAACCACAGACGAATTTCAAGCTCTGATGCCTCAGGATGGGCAAGAAGGGATGGAGATCCGAGAAGCAGCTTCTCAATTGGGAAATCCAGATTCCATGATTTTTATTATTCCCAATCCTGGAGAAGTGGATACCATCGCTCTAGTCTATTCAACTACAGATAGCAAACGAGTCTATTTGTATTTTGACGAAAATTCGGATCAATACCGATTGAAAAAAATAGTGGTCCAATAGGAACCAAAATGGCAGGAACCAACTGTAATCATTTGACTAGGTCGCGATTTAGTGTGTCCATTAAATTATGCTATAATAGTAAAATCAAAGAGTTCAAAAGGAGCCTATCTTCCTAGAGGACTGACTACATAGAACAAGAGGTATCGCCATGACTGCACAAAAAATGACTGCACAAGAGATTATCGCCTTTATCGGCAATGCAGAAAAGAAAACCAACGTTAAAGTGACCTTTGAAGGGGAATTGGCAGGAGAGCTTCCAGCATCCGTTGTAAAACTAGGAAATGTCCTATTTGGAGACTGGAAAGAGATTGAGCCCCTTCTTGCCAACTTAATAGAAAACAAAGATTATATCGTAGAGCAAGATGGTCGCAATTCAGCGGTGCCTTTGCTGGACAAGCGTTATTTGAATGCCCGGATTGAACCAGGTGCGATTATTCGAGATCAGGTGACCATTGAAGACAATGCGGTGATCATGATGGGGGCTGTCATCAATATCGGTGCTGAAATTGGTGCGGGGACCATGATCGATATGGGAGCTATTCTTGGTGGCCGTGCAACGGTTGGTAAAAACAGCCACATCGGAGCAGGAGCAGTCCTTGCTGGTGTGATTGAGCCAGCCTCTGCAGAACCTGTTCGTATCGGGGATAACGTCTTGGTGGGCGCCAATGCCGTCGTCATCGAAGGGGTTCAAGTTGGCAATGGCTCTGTCGTAGCGGCGGGTGCGATTGTTACCCAAGATGTACCTGAAAATGTAGTAGTAGCGGGTGTGCCTGCGCGCGTGATTAAGACGATTGACGAACAGACGCAACAAAAAACAGCACTTGAGGATGCCTTGCGTAACCTATAATAGAGAAATAAGAAAAGGAAGCTGGGGGATACCTCGGCTTCTTCTCAAAAGAGGAAGATGGATATGACACTTGATTTAGTAAAAATTCGACGAGACCTGCATCAAATCCCAGAAATTGGACTAGAAGAATTTAAAACACAAGCCTACCTCTTGGAGCGTATCGCAGAAATCACCGAAGGAAAAGAATTCGTCGAGCAACGGACCTGGCGGACAGGGATTCTAGTCTTTTTGAAGGGCTCCAATCCAGAAAAGACCATTGGCTGGCGGACGGATATTGATGGCCTGCCCATTATCGAGCAAACTGGTCTTGACTTTGCCTCTCGTCACGAAGGTCGGATGCATGCCTGTGGTCATGATGTCCATATGACCTTAGCCTTGGGCTTGCTGGAGCAACTGGTTCAAGAACAGCCTAAGAACAATCTCTTGTTCCTCTTTCAACCAGCCGAGGAAAATGAGGCTGGAGGCATGCTCATGTATGAGGCTGGGGCCTTTGGAGACTGGTTGCCTGGTCAATTCTACGGCCTCCATGTCCGTCCAGACCTAAAGGTAGGCGAGATCGCGACCAATCGGGGGACGCTCTTTGCAGGGACCTGTGAAGTGAAGCTGACCTTTAAAGGAAAAGGTGGACACGCTGCCTTTCCCCATGAAGCCAAGGATGCCCTGGTCGCTGCCAGCTATTTTGTCACCCAGGTCCAAACCATTGTTAGCCGGAATGTCGATCCTATCGAGGGAGCAGTTGTGACCTTCGGTTCCATGCATGCGGGGACGACCAATAATGTCATTGCGGAGACGGCCTTTCTACATGGGACCATTCGGACCCTGACCATGGAAATGAACCTCTTGACCCAGAAGCGACTCGAGACGATTGCCAGAGGGGTTGCAGATGCTTTTGATATGGAGCTAGATCTTGAACTTAAGCAAGGGGGCTATTTGCCGGTAGAAAACAATCCAGACTTGGCAGATGAACTGATGACCTTCTTTGATCAAGCAGAAGATATCACCTTGATTGATATCCTACCAGCCATGACTGGAGAGGATTTTGGTTATCTCTTGTCAAAAGTGGATGGAGTCATGTTCTGGTTGGGAGTGGACAGCCCTTATGCCCTTCATCACCCTCAAATGAGTCCTAAGGAAGAAGCCCTGCACTTTGGGATCAAAGCCATTAGTCCTTTCTTAAAAATGAAAGCCAACCAATAAAGAGAGATAGAAATGAAAGCAAGTATTCGAAAAAGTGTATTGAAGAAGATGAAAGGCTTGGAGCCAGAGAACAAGCGAAAGGCTGATCAAGCCTTGATCCAGCGGTTGCGCTCTTTGCCAGCTTATCAAGCAGCAAGCGTTATTGCGACCTATTTGTCCTTCCCACATGAGGTGGATACAAGTTTTTTGATTGATGCGGCTCAAGAAGATGGCAAACAGGTTGTCATTCCAAAGACCTATCCCAAAGGGCGCATGGAATTTGCAGTATATGATCCGCAGAACTTGAAACCAACAGCCTTTGGTCTCTTAGAACCAGAGAATGGAACTCAAGCGGTAGATCAGTCGAAGATTGACCTGATCCATGTTCCTGGAGTGGCCTTTCAAAAGGATGGCTATCGGCTAGGTTATGGAGGAGGCTATTACGATCGCTATTTGGCAGATTTCGACGGAGCGACCGTCAGCACCATCTATGCCTGCCAGGAAGTAGACTTTGCACCTGCTCCCCATGATATTCCAGTACAGGAGGTTCTTGTGGATGAATCAACTATTTGATAAGAAATACCCGGTGACCAGTAGCTTACTCTTATTAACAACCGGCGTTTTTCTATCCATGTTATTGCTTCGTGGTTTTGACTATGAATCAGTTCAAACTGTCTACGACTTTGGGGGTGTCTTAGGATATGAAATCCAGGTGGACCCAAGCCAGAGCTGGCGGTTGCTTGCTGCCATCTTTGTTCATGTTGGCTTGCAACACTTTGTTTTGAACATGGTTACCCTCTATTTTATCGGAAGAATCGCAGAAGATCTATTTGGCTCGAAGGCCTTTTTAGCCCTCTACCTCTTATCCGGCTTAATGGGCAATCTTTTTGTCTTGGTTTTTTCTCCTCTTGCTGTTGCAGCTGGGGCTTCTACCGCCTTGTCTGGTATCTTTGGTGCTATTGCCAGTTTGCGCTTTATCGCTCGAAGTCCCTATATTCGCTATCTGAGCCAACGTTATACTTCCTTGATTCTGATCAATATCCTCTTTAGTTTCATGCCGGGGATCAGTCTAGCCGGTCACTTAGGAGGCCTGGCGGGAGGAGGGATTCTAGCCTTTGTCTTTCCCGTCTATGGTGAGCGAGATAACCTGAAAAAAAGCTGGCTCTGGGGAGCCCTGGCCCTTTATACAGTTGGGGCTATCCTTCTTTATGTTTGGCCTTTTATCTTTTATCCCTTTATTTGATTTGTAGCACATTTGTAAATTATCTGAAAACTGAGTGAAGTCTCAGTTTATTTGTATATATTTCTTAAAAACGATAGAGAAAGCAAAAAATATCACAAATAAATGAATAAAAATGTGAAAAAGAAAGCGCTTGCAATATTGATTCAAAAGGAGTAGACTGGTGGTATATAAAACCTACTTGTGTCCAAAAACCGCTTGAGGACATAAAATAAGCAAAAAGGAGATTTGCGATGAAGAAATGGTTGTTTAAACTAGCTTTGGTAGCGATGACGTTCTTACTCCTACCAATTCAAGCCGTTCAGGCCTGCTGTGGATTTATCATTGGTCGCCAGTTGACCAAGGATGGAACGACCCTGTTTGGCCGGACTGAGGACTATCCTTATTATCCAAATGGTGGAAAACACAACAAAAACTATGTTGTTGTCGATGCCAAGACCTATAATGAGGGAGATCAAATCGAGGACGAATCCAATGGTTTCACCTACCCGCATGCTGCCAGTGAAATGAAATACACAGCTACTTATGACTCCGCTCGTGGAGATGGTAGCAATGGTGCTTTCGGGGAACATGGCTTCAACGAAGCTGGTGTTTCAATGACTGCCACTGTTACAGCAATTCCAAATAAAAAGGTATTAGAAAAAGATCCACTGAAAGAGAATGGACTTCCAGAAGCAGCAATGCTAGATGTCATCTTGCCACGTGTGAAGACTGCCCGTGAAGGGGTTGAATTACTGGCTAAAGTCATCGAAGAAAAAGGTTCAGCTGAAGGGAATGTGGTCGTCTTTGCAGACCAAAATGAAACTTGGTATATGGAAATTCTTTCTGGTCACCAATATGTAGCGGTGAAGGTGCCAGAAGATAAATACGCAGTCTTTGCAAATACCTACTACCTAGGTCATGTTGATTTGAATGACACTGAAAATGTCATCGCCTCTAAAGATGTAGAAAAAGTAGCCAAGGAATCTGGCAACTACAAGACTGATAAAGATGGTAACTTCCATATCGCTAAATCGTATGGACCAGAAAAATATGCTGAAGGGGACCGCTCACGGACCTATGCAGGTATTACCTTGCTAGATCCAGATTCTAAAGTTACTTATGAGGATGATGAGTATGAGCTCTTCCGTTCACCAACCGATCCAAACAAAAAATACACCTTGGAAGATGCTTTTGCCTTGCAACGGAACCGTTTTGAACACTTGAATGGCCGCTTTGTACCAGATGATCAAATCGGTGTTAAGAAACAAGGTGACGATGGTAGCAACGATACTGTTCGTAAAGACCAATACAAGTATGCTTTAGGAAATGAAAATGTGATTGATGCCCATGTCTACCAAATCAATCCAAATCTTCCAAAATCATTTGGTGGAACTGTATGGCTCGGAATGGGACCTTCACGGAATACCCCTTATGTTCCATTCTATGGAAATGTAAAAGATACTTACGAAGCCTTTAAACCTCAAACAGCTACTTATGATCCAAATTCATGGTATTGGACAGTTTGGCACATCGACCAAATGGCCATCAATAACCAGGATCTCTTTGGAAAATCTATCCAAAATCACTGGAAAGCACTAGAAGAACAGCTCATTATCGAACAAAAAGTGAGCGATGCAAAATACGCTGCCTTGAAAGCTGATGAAGCAGCTGCAAAAGGGGCAGAGGATCAAGTAACTGCTGAATCAATTGCGCGTTCTGAACGTCTTTTCAAACAATTTAAACAATACGAAGCTGAGCTTTCAGCAACCTTGAAAGAAGCGGGTAGAACAGATGATCCGTATCGGGCATCTCTTCCAGATGATTACAAGGAACCAACGGACGCAACTACAACAACCGCTCCAAGTACTGAGCCAAGCACTGACGCAACTACAACAACTGCTCCAAGTACCGAGCCAAGCACAGATGCAACTACAACAACCGCTCCAAGTACTGAGCCAAGCACTGACGCAACTACAACAACCGCTCCAAGTATCGAGCCAAGCACTGACGCAACTACAACAACCGCTTCAAATACCAAGCCAAGCACAGATGCAACTACAACAACTGCTCCAAGTACTGAGCCAAGCAAGGATGAGACTCAACCAACTGAGCCAAGTACCGAGCCAAGCAAGGATGAAACCACAACTACAACGACTGAACCAAGCAAGGATGCAACTCAACCAACTGAGCCAAGTACCGAGCCAAGCAAGAACGAAACCAAGCCAACTCAACCAAGTACTGAGCCAAACAAGGATGTAAACACATCAACTACGATTGTCCCTGCTCCAACTACAAACAATCGTCCAGTTCTTCCTACGAATTCCTACATTTTAGTAGATCCTGTTACTGGAATCACCCTACAAAACCCAGACTTTGCCCAAGGTGGCTTTAATTTGGCAGCTTCTGTATTGAAGGATGTCCAAGCCCTCAAAGGTAAAGACTATCAGATTTACGACATTCAGTTGTCAAATCAAAATGGCCCTGTTCATCAATTCAGCCCAACTGTGGTGACGATGCCAGTGGATCCTAAGAAAGAAGTAGAATCTGTTGTAGGCATTGGAGAAGATGGCAAGGTTGAGACCTACCAGTTCAGCTTGAATGAAGACAAGAGCAAGGTAACCTTCACAACCAATCACTTTTCATCTTATGGAGTTGTCTACAAAACAGCAGCTAAGGTAGAAGAAAAAACAGAAAGCAAGAAATTGCCATCTACTGGACAAACCATCTCAATGGTTGGTATCATCGGCGGTGTCTTGATTAGTGCCCTTGGATTTGCCTTCTATGTAGAAAAACGCAAACAGAACAAAGCTTAAAATAAAACTTTTTAAGAAACAAAAAGAGGCCGGACATTTAGTCTGGTCTCTTTGCTTTATAGTCGAAAAGTCAGGGTGAGGATTTTTTACTCCTCGGTACCTTTTCCTGTTTCTTCTAATTTTTTTCCAAGATCAATGATGTATTGTTTGAGATCATCTTTAACCTGTGGGTGTTTCAAGGCATAATCAATAGATGTTTTCATGAAACCAAACTTGTCCCCCACATCGTAGCGTCTGCCTTTATACTCACGGGCAAATACTCGTTGGGTCTTGTTTAAGGTATCAATAGCATCTGTTAATTGGATTTCATTTCCAGCGCCTGGTTTTTGTTTTTCCAAAATTTGGAAGATCTCTGGAGTTAGCAAGTAACGACCGATAATGGCAAGGTCACTCGGTGCCTCTTCAGGTGCCGGTTTTTCGACAAAGGTTTCGACGCTATACAATCCGTTGATGCCTTCCCCTTGAGGAGCAATGACTCCGTAGGCAGAAACCTCTTCATGGGGAACTTTCATGACGGCAATGGTTGAAGCATGTGTCTCGTCATAGTCATTCATCAATTGCTTGGTGAGAGTAGTAGCTGTATCATCTGTGATATCCATGAGGTCATCACCCAGCATTACAACGAAAGGCTCATTCCCAATGAAGGCCTTGGCCTGAAGGACAGCATCTCCAAGGCCACGCGGATGTTTTTGACGAATGAAGTGGAGGCGCATCCCGGTAGTTTCATCGACCAGTTTCAACAGATCATTTTTTCCTTTTTCCTTGAGGTTATACTCAAGTTCGAAGTTTGAGTCGAAGTGGTCTTCGATCGAACGTTTTGACTTACCAGTGACAACGAGAATATCTTCGATGCCAGCCTTAAGGGCTTCTTCGACGATGAATTGGATCGTTGGCTTATCCACGATTGGCAACATTTCTTTGGCCAAGGCTTTGGTTGCGGGTAGGAAACGCGTTCCAAGTCCGGCCGCAGGAATGACTGCTTTCCTAACTTTTGTCATAATAATTCCTTCCTAACTAAAGACTGATTGGTTGTTGATCTGATTGGCAAGGAAAAATTCCTTAGTTCCACTCATTTTCTTCTTTAAATTCGTTGTTCATCATGAAGTTAATGGCTTCACGAATGTCTTGCCCTTCATAAATCACTTGGTAGATGGCTTGTGTAATCGGCATGTAGACGTCAAGCTCTTGGGCCAGTTCGTAGGCAGCCTTAGTGGTTGAAATCCCTTCGATGATCATGCCCATGTTGGCTTCGATATCTTCTAGTTTTTCACCGCGACCGAGAGCATCCCCTGCTCGCCAGTTCCGAGAGTGGATCGAAGTTCCTGTCACGATCAGGTCCCCAACTCCGGATAATCCACTATAGGTCAATGGGCTAGCCCCAAGTTTCACTCCTAGACGGGTAATTTCAGCTAGGCCGCGCGTGATGATGGCAGCCTTGGCATTGTCTCCGAATCCGAGTCCGTGGAGGGCTCCAGCTCCGACTGCAATAATATTTTTAAGGGCACCAGCCGTTTCTACCCCAATCACATCTGTATTAGTATAGAGTCGGAAGTAGTGATTGCTGAAGAGCTCTTGAACGTAACGAGCTGTTTCTAAATCCTTAGAAGCTGCTGTGATCAGAGTGATATCGCGAACAATTGTTTCTTCAGCGTGACTTGGACCAGACACGACCACAATCTCGCTACGTAGAGAAGCAGGGATTTCCTCTTCTAAG
Organism: Streptococcus sp. A12; assembly: GCF_905372335.1. Classification (GTDB taxonomy): domain Bacteria; phylum Bacillota; class Bacilli; order Lactobacillales; family Streptococcaceae; genus Streptococcus. The sequence goes on along the minus strand of NZ_CAJPOU010000021.1, from coordinate 15,225 downwards.
ATTTGAGAAATCCGTTTGTGACTGTTTGGTTCTAATCCTTTGGATGCGTGCATGACCTTAACAGGATGGTCCAAGAGTTCAGCTACTTGCTTGGCAACGAGTCGGGTCACCTTGGTTGGGACGACAAAGAGGACAGCATCTGCTCCAGAAAGGGCTTCATCCAAGTTGTGGTAAGCCTTAATCCCTGGATCTAGCAGGACATCCTTAAAGTAGCGTTTGTTGGTATGTTCTTGATTGATTTCGTCGATTTGTTCTGAGACGTTTCCCCAGATCCGCACTTCATGGCCATTATCGTGGAGGACTTGAGAAAGGGCAGTTCCCCAAGAACCAGGACCGATGACCGCAACGGTTTGTTTATCCATAGTATTCTCCTTCGTGAAGATTTCATTTCTATTTTACCATACTAAAAGGAAAAAAACTCACTTGACATAGGAAGATTTTAAGGGAAAACAATTATGATTTCGGTGATAAAAAAATTTTATCAGGCCCTTAAAAAATACATATTAGACGCTCTAAGGGTGGGATGATAAAATAGGGACTAGAAATATCAAAGGAGGGAAGGCCATGTGTAGAACGATTGTTGGAGTCTCTGCTAATTTATGTGCAGTGGATCCAGATGGAAAAAATATCCATTCGTCTGTATCTTGTAAGTTTGCGGAAACCATTAAGCAAGTAGGTGGCCTTCCTATGGTCATCCCAGTGGGAGACCCATCTTTTGCCAAAGATTATATCGAAACAGTGGACAAGCTCATCCTCAGTGGGGGGCAAAATGTCCATCCTAGCTTTTATGGAGAGGAGATTGCTATCGAGAGTGATGACTACAATCTCGAGCGCGATCAGTTTGAGTTGGCCTTACTAAAAGAAGCGGTCCGTCAAAACAAGCCGGTCCTAGCTATCTGCCGAGGAGTTCAGTTGGTCAATGTTGCCTTCGGTGGGACTCTCCATCAAGAAGTGGAAGGGCACTGGCAAGGACTTCCTTTTGGCACTTCTCATTCGATTGAGACCAAAAAAGGCAGTGTGGTGGAGCGTCTCTTTGGACAAGCTAGCCAGATCAATTCTGTTCATCGCCAAAGCATCAAGGATTTGGCGCCTAACTTTCGAGTGACAGCCATTGACCCACGCGATCAGACCATTGAAGCCATCGAAGCAGTAGATGGTCATCGTATCATTGGCTTGCAGTGGCATCCAGAGTTTCTTGTTAAAGAAGAAAAAGGCAATCTCGAACTCTTCCGCTATCTGTTACAAGAATTGTAAAGTCTTTAGGATTTTTTAAGGAGAAAGAGGTAAACTAGTCTCATCAACAAAGACCTCCTAACTTTGTTTGATACAGTTTACTTTTTTCATATAATCTCCTGCAAAAGTCTCCTCGGTTGAGGGGGCTTTTGTGTGTTTGTCAGAAAAAATACGAATAGTAGTATAGGGGAGACGCTAGGGAAAAGTGATGGTATAATAGAAGAGATAGAAACTATTTAGAATGAAAGAGGAATTATGATGACAAAAATTCGTGGATTTGAACTTGTATCAAGCTATATCAATCAGGACTTGCTGCCAAAACGGGAGACAGTACACGCAGCTGGCTACGACTTAAAGGTGGCTGATCGCACGGTCATTGCACCAGGAGAAATCGTCCTCGTCCCAACTGGAGTCAAGGCCTATATGCAACCGACTGAAGTACTTTATCTTTATGATCGTTCTTCAAACCCTCGTAAGAAGGGCTTAGTCTTGATTAACTCAGTCGGTGTCATTGATGGAGACTACTACGGCAATCCAGGAAATGAAGGCCATATCTTTGCTCAGATGAAAAATATCACGGACCAAGAAGTCGTCCTTGAAGTTGGAGAACGTGTAGTTCAGGCTGTCTTTGCTCCTTTCTTAATTGCAGATGGAGATGAGGCGGATGGCGTGCGGACTGGTGGATTTGGGTCAACAGGGCACTAAGATGAAGATTATCTTTGTCCGTCATGGGGAGCCAGATTATCGTGTGTTAGAGGAGCGTGCTTATTCCGGATTTGGAATGGATCTAGCTCCCTTATCTGAGAAGGGAAGGAAACAGGCTCAGGACCTTTGCCAAAACCCCTTGTTGCAATCAGCTGATCTGCTAGTAGCTTCAGCAGTAACGCGAGCTTTAGAAACGGCTTTTTATGTATCCTGTGCTACTGGCCTTCCTTTGAGGGTAGAGCCATTATTGCATGAATGGCAGGTTTATGAAACAGGTATAGAGAACTTTGAAACAGCTAGATGTCTGTTTTTAGAAAACAAGGGGGAGTTGCTCCCAAATTCTCCTGTTCAATATGAGACAGCTGTAGAGATGAAGACTCGTTTTCTAGAATGCATGGCTAAGTATCGGGAACATCAAACTGTGGTAGTTGTAGCCCATCGCATGCTCATGGGCCAGTTTGTGCCAAATGAGAAGATTGATTTTTGCCAAGTGATTGAGTGTGAGATAGAGATTTAGAAAGAGGTTTATCATCGCAAAGAAAAAAACGACATTTATTTGTCAAAATTGTGCCTATAATTCACCCAAATACCTAGGGCGCTGTCCTAACTGTGGTTCTTGGTCTTCCTTTGTGGAGGAAGTCGAAGTTGCAGAAGTTAAGAATGCCCGGGTGTCCTTGACAGGTGAAAAGACCAAACCCATGAAACTGGCGGATGTGACCTCTATCAATATCCATCGTACTAAGACCGAGATGGAGGAATTCAACCGTGTACTTGGTGGAGGAGTGGTCCCAGGGAGTCTCGTTCTCATCGGGGGAGATCCAGGGATTGGGAAATCGACCCTTCTCCTTCAAGTGTCGACCCAGCTGTCTCAAGTGGGGACTGTTCTCTATGTTAGTGGAGAGGAATCAGCCCAGCAAATCAAACTCCGTGCAGAGCGATTGGGAGATATCGATAGCGAGTTTTACCTCTATGCCGAGACCAATATGCAAAGCGTGCGAGCAGAGGTGGAACGCATCCAGCCTAACTTCCTCATCATTGACTCCATTCAGACTATTATGTCTCCTGAAATTTCAGGGGTGCAGGGATCAGTCTCTCAGGTACGTGAGGTAACGGCTGAGCTCATGCAGCTGGCCAAGACCAATAACATCGCCATCTTTATCGTTGGCCATGTGACCAAAGAAGGAACCTTGGCAGGTCCTCGGATGCTTGAGCATATGGTGGATACGGTGCTCTACTTTGAGGGCGAGCGCCACCACACCTTCCGGATCCTGAGAGCGGTCAAGAACCGCTTTGGCTCCACCAATGAGATTGGGATTTTCGAGATGCAATCAGGTGGACTGGTTGAGGTCCTCAATCCCAGTCAGGTCTTCCTGGAAGAACGCCTGGATGGGGCGACTGGCTCTGCCATTGTCGTCACCATGGAAGGAAGCAGACCAATCTTGGCGGAAGTTCAAGCCTTGGTGACACCGACTGTATTTGGAAATGCCAAGCGGACGACAACGGGTCTGGACTTTAACCGGGTCAGTCTCATTATGGCTGTGTTAGAGAAACGTTGCGGACTTCTTCTCCAAAATCAAGATGCCTATCTCAAGTCAGCTGGTGGTGTCAAACTGGACGAACCAGCCATTGACCTAGCTGTAGCGGTGGCCATTGCTTCCAGCTACAAGGAACTTCCAACCAATCCGCAAGAGGCCTTTATCGGTGAGATTGGCTTGACCGGTGAGATTCGCCGAGTGACTCGGATCGAGCAACGGATCAACGAAGCGGCGAAACTTGGTTTCACTAAGATTTATGCACCTAAAAATTCTCTCCAAGGGATCGCGATCCCAGACGGCATTCAAGTGATAGCAGTCTCCACGGTAGGGGAAGTTTTGAAAAAAGTCTTTTTTTAACCAGTTCTTGGAATCGTTTGCAAAAAGGTTTTTCCTGTGCTATACTTTTTCTATACTTACTAAATATAGGGGGTTACTTATTTTGCAATTTTTTACAGATAACAATGTTCAGTTCCCTTTGGTCGAGCTATCTCTCAATCAGGGTGAAACGGTCTATATTCAACAGGGGAGTATGGTCTACCATACACCTAATGTAACCCTCAACACCAAATTGAATGCAAGTGGCTCTGGTGTGGGACGCTTTGTGAAAGCTGTTGGACGGTCAATGGTTTCGGGTGAAAGTACCTTTATTACTCAGGTATTTGCCCAGTCTAATAATGCATACCTAGCATTGGCACCCGACTCACCAGGTCAGGTGGTGCCTCTCTACTTGGGCGAAAAGCAGTATCGATTGAACGATGGTGCCTTCCTTGCACTTGATGGTTCAGCGTACTATACAATGGAAACCCAATCGATCGGTAAGGCTCTTTTTGGTGGTCAGGGAGGATTCTTCGTCATGACGACCCAAGGGCAAGGGACCCTCTTGGTGAATGCCTACGGCTCTATTAAAAAAATTGAGTTAAACAATCAAGAAATCACCATCGATAATGCCCATGTCGTTGCTTGGAGCCAGTCTTTGGATTATAATATTCATTTGGAAAATGGTTTCTGGCAGTCCATCGGAACAGGTGAGGGTGTTGTCAATACCTTTAGAGGGACTGGTGAGGTCTATGTTCAAAGTCTCAACCTTCAGACCTTTGCTGGCTTGCTGAATCGCTATTTACCAAGACGATCATAAGATAAGAAAGGAGCGTAGAAGTCGGTTTGCTTTTACTCTCCTTTTTCATGTAGGCTGACAACTGACAATCTGGGAAAAAGATGGTAAGATAGAGTGTAAATAATTTGGCATTCAAACTATTTATCGACCAGAAAGGAAGTTCCTAATGTCCTATTTTGAGAATTTTTTAAAAGCCAATCAAGCCTATGTTGAATTGCACGGAGACCTTCATCTCCCCATCAAACCGAAAACGCAAGTGGCCATTGTGACCTGTATGGACTCTCGCCTTCACGTCGCACCAGCACTAGGGCTTGCTTTGGGGGATGCCCATATTTTGCGGAATGCAGGTGGACGCGTGACAGAGGATATGATTCGTTCCTTGGTCATTTCGCAGCAACAGATGGGCACTCGAGAAATCGTGGTCTTGCACCACACAGACTGTGGAGCGCAAACCTTTGAGAATGAAGGCTTCCGTCAGCATCTGAAGAAGGAACTGGGAGTTGATGTTGGAGACCAAGACTTCCTACCCTTCCAAGATATTTACGAGAGCGTCCGGGAGGATGTTGCTCTCTTAAAGGCCTCACCGCTGATTCCAGACGATGTCATTATCTCAGGAGCTGTCTATGATGTCGATACAGGATTGATCACTGAGGTGACCTAAGAAATTTTATCTGTTTATGGGAACTTATTTCGTGAGAAATAAGTTTTTTTATTAACCAATTCAAAAGAGAAATCTGCAGTCAAAAATTATCTCCTTTATTTATCTTTAAATAGGCAAGCTCTTCAGTTTATGGTAAAATATTTTATAATTACGGGAGGTTTAAATGAAAAAAATTAAGAATCTAGCCAACATGAACTATTTATGGTTGCTGTTAGGATCCTACTTTATTGTCGTTTTGTTTAATTTGCTTAGATTTTCGACTGAAGCGCTCTTTCTAAAATTAGGAGAAGTAGGAATTGTTGGGACAATTATCGGGGTTGTCATCAGTTACCCATTTCTATGGTTTATTGGTGAGTATAAGAAACTCATTGATATCGGTGTTCTCAATACTTTTTTGACAGCTTTAATTCTATTTGTAGCAATTCTTAAAAGTCCAACCTTATTCTTATCTCTGGGATTGATTATGATTTCAGTTGCTTTATTCTTATTTTTCTATCTAGACAAAATAAGGTATGCAATTGTTTTCTTAGTATTAGTAGTGCTATCCTTTCCCAAGCTGCTCCTTCAAGCAAGTGGAAATTTTCAGGATGAAGCCCTAAAAATTCATTCTTTTAATATCGCTGAATCAAAGTTTACTTCTTTAATTTGGCCAATTTTGACTTCAATTATTATTGCATTATTAGTCGGACTGATTATCAGTAGATTGGCTGTAGACAAAATCAGTAAAGTATGGGTTCGACGATTAACCTTGATGACTTTAATTGTTGGTGTTTGCTATGTCCTTTACTTATCTGTTGTAGTGTATTATAAAGTCAAGGCAAATTCAGGTTCGACATTTGATATTGGGATTTTCTCTCAAATGTTTGAGAGGATGAAGACAGACTTCACACAGATAACAACGCTTGAGAGAGATAAGGCTTTATCGCACTTTGCTGTCCATATTTCTCCGATCTTTTATGCGATTCTTCCATTCTACATGTTGCTTCCTTATGTAGAAACATTAGAAATTTTACAAATTCTTATTGTGTTTTCTGCTGTAATTCCCCTCGGGCTGGTACTGAAGAAATTACAATTGCCAAAACTGTTAAATCCTTTAGTCATTGCATTATTTTTTGCTACTCCAGCAATGACCACTAGTGGCAGTTACCACATTCATGAGAACTGCTTTTTACCCCCTTTAATTCTATGGCTTTTTTACGCTATCATCTCTCAATGGCGTTTACGAACGATCTTGTTTGCTCTCCTCATCCTTTTTGTAAAAGAGGATTCCTTTATCTACGTACTATCGCTAGGACTCTATTTTGTCTTTCAGAATCGTTTTTCTATATCTCCGAGATTCAAAAAGTGGTTATATGCTAGTACATTTGTCTTGCCGGTAATTTACTTTGGATTTGCTATGTTTCTATTGACAAAATATGGTGAAGGTGCAATGGTTTCTCGATATAGTCATTTGTTAATGTCTGGGGAGAATGGATTGTTAATGGTGATGAAAAACACTATCTTAAATCCGCTTTATGTTCTGGGTAGTCTGTTTACGGCTAAGAAACTAGGCTATATCTTTTTAGTTCTGTTTCCTCTAGGCTTTTTGCCACTTGTCCAGCGACGCCTATCAACTTATTTCCTTATGCTTCCTCTGCTAGCGATTAATTTACTAACAGATTGGCTTTATCAATATGATATTAATTTCCAATATAGCTATGGATCAGTTACTCTTTTATTCATTATGGGGCTATTGGCGTTGGATCAATTGAGTAATTATAAAGTAGTAGGGGAAAAGGCCCTTGTTGCTCTCGTTGCTTCGTCTTTAGTGATTTCAGGAGGGATCCTCTATAGCTACACTCATAAATGGAACTTTGAAATTAAATATTACCACAACCGAAAGGATTATTTTGAAGGGATACAATCAGTATTAAAAGATTTGCCAATTGAGTCTTCAGTAGTAACGACGGGGAGTTATACTCCAAGTCTTCGGCAACATGAAAAACTATATGATATCTACTATCATAATGATAAAAAAGTTGACTCAAATATTGATTATGTTGTTGTACCGAGAGTGACAAGGCAAGAAGGAAAAGGCTATTTTGAAGCGGATATCTTGAAAGCATATGAAGCTTCTGGCTATAAAGAAAGCTTTTTCTCTACAGAAGATGTTCTTGTGTTAGAGAAGTAATCTGAAGAATCTTTTCTTAATTTTAGAGCAAAATGTAAGTGTCTTGAATGTTTTTAAATCTCAAATGACATTTGAATAAAGCTGTCGGTTATACACGGCAGCTTTTTATTATTTAATAAGAGATTGATAGAAGCTATATAGTGAACGTTCTTCAGTTTTATAGAGGATTAAAGGAAAATAGAAAAGGAATTATTTTAGGTAAAAATTTATATAATAAAATAGTTGACTTTCTATCAAACAATAAGTATCATTAAAGTAAAATTCATTTCTATCCACCTTATAAATAATTGAATCTTTGTTAAAAGGTTGGTTTAGTTGAAAAGTATAGATTAAGAAAAGTGGGAAGAATTAAATGAAAGAGGAGGAATTATGAATATAAAAAAAACAACCAAGTACTCTTTGTTAGCAATTGGGGTGTTAACAACATTTCAATTAGGACAGGTAAAAGCTAGTGCGGATTCTTTTGACAATTCAAATGAAAGTCTTATTAAGAATCAGGATGAAAACCAACCAGCATTGAATACAACGGTTTCTATTCCAGAAGCTGAAACAAGAGTAGTTACAGAGCCAAATTCAGAAGAAAAGCTGGCAGTTGATCAGGAAGATAAGAAATATCCAGCTCCGGCTTTAACGGAAAAGGAAACGAAAAGCTCTGAGGAGGATGCTAAGAACCCTTCGACAGAGACATCTTCTTCTGATAAAGATAGTAAAGCCGAAACAACTCTTAATAGTGTAGAAAAGAAGGAAGCTCCAATTCCTGCTTCGGTTACACCTTCCGATACAAGTACAAATGAAGCTGAAACGGCAGCAACTCCAACTCCTAAAGTCCGTCGTAGAAGAGCTGCAGCTAGCAATACAAAAGTATACGATGATGCGGATTACGGTAAATATGTAAAAGCAACAGATTTTGGTCTTGATACAACAGGAAAAGTTGAAGCAAGTGAAGCAATCAAAAAGGCGCTCTCTGCGGCCAACGAGGTTGAGGGTGGCGCTTCTGTTATGCTATCAGGGACAGTTTTGCTGAAGAATACCTTGGTTATTGATGAAAACTATGCTAATGTAAAAGGTTTGATTGGTAGTGGTCCAAGTCGTAACAATACAAAAATCGTGTTTAACAAAAAGCAAGATGGCGAGCACGATCCGGAAACAAACTTGACAGATAACCGTTACGAGTCTGCAATCCTCATTCAAAATCAGAATAACTTTACTGTAGGTCGCTTAACGGTTGAGCATGCCTATGATTCATCAGACTACACTAAAGATAATGAGTTTTACCGTAAAGGGAAATCATACTTTGGACGTTCAAACGGTATCTATGTAAACGATTCTTCAAATGTTACGATTAATGATGTTCGTGCCATGAAATTCAACAGAGCTGGTGTCTTCTTTGGTTCAAGCAAGGCAACAGCGCAAGAGTATGATAGCAATGGAAGACCAATCCGTTATAGTAGTATCTCCGAAAAAGTTTCAAACGAAGTCAAGTCTATCGGAGATCCAGATGTTCCAATCATGGACGGCAACAAGGTAACCAACTCTTTCCTTCACAATAACCGTGTTGCTGGTGTTATGTTCGGTTACCAACGTAATTTTGTTGTTGACAATAATATCTTATCTTACAACGGGCATGTGTTGGATGGTGGTACTGGATATGGCGCAGCCTCAATGGCAGGGTCTTATAATGATGGTATTACCTATACTGGGAACTATACCAACTACAACTACCGTAAAGGATTGGATATCCATGATGGGAATAAGATCCTCATCGAAAACAACGTTTCACTCGGAGACCGTTTGAATGGTATCGAGGTTTATAACCGTGCTAACCCTATGACAGATGTCATTATTCGTAACAACAAGGTAACACAAGATCCAAACTCTAAGTTGGAAAACGATGATGATGATCCAGCTCGTTACCGTGGTTACACAGCTATCTCTATCCTGACAAATGAGAAAAACCATAAATGGACTAAACCTCTTGATAAAGGTCGTTATGTCATTTCAAATAACACTATCGAAGGTTTGACAAAACCATTTGAAGATGGACAACTAGGAACATTTGGTATCCTCTTTAGAAATAACGAAAGTTCAAACGATTATAGCCTGAATATCGAAGGAAACACCATCACTGGTGATTCGACAGACTATATCATCTCTGTTAACAATAATACAGCCCAAGCATCTAGAGGTGTTGAAGGTGGCGGTTCAGGTGACATTACTATTTCAAGAAACAAGATTGAAGTAGATGACATCAAGCAGTTACCGATTTACATCAATGATGATACAACTTATGTAGCAAGTGTTATTGACCGTACAACTGGTAAACGTGTCAACAAGGTTACAAAAGTACCATTTACTAAAACTAGAGGAAGCATTAACATTGATAACAATGAGTTGACCGTCTCTAAGATTAAATCTAGATGGAAAAATGCGGTTGCGATTGAAAGTACAAACGCTGCTTCGATTTATGTCAATAGCAATACCTTCAAGTATAAAGACAATGAACCATGGCAACGTTATGATGTTACTCGTAAAACAGACGGAGCAGTTATCAAAGACTTGATGCAAGCCTTCTTTGGTATCAACCGTCTTAACGACACTGTCAAAGTAACAGCAACAGACAACAAGTTCATCGCAGACACACCAAACAAAAATGGTTTCTTTAGACTATATAATGGTGAGTGGGTGAACTTAAATGCCAAGAGTAATAATGTCTTCCTTGGACGTAACACTCTTGATGGCAAGCCATTAGCTCCGGTAGATATCGTTGGTGACAAAACGGTTGAAACACTTCGGACAACGACAACAACAGAGTACATCATCGAAACTCGTGAAACAGATGAACTTCCTATTGGATTTAAAGAAACTGTACAAAAAGGTGTACCTGGTAAGAAAGTTAATGTTTATAAGATTACCAAAGTTGGTGATACAATTGTAGGTCGTCAGATTGAATCTGAGGAAGTAATTCAAGAGCCTACGAGAGAAATCGTCTTGATTGGTACAGCGACAGAAACATTTGAAACTGTTACTGAGAAAGAAACTGTTGAATACGAAACAGAAATTAGAACGGATCCAACAAAACCAAAGACTTATCAATTTGAAAATCAAGCTGGTAAGAATGGTTCAGTTGAAAAGACTTACCAAATCAGAAAACTGAATGGTAAGGAAGCTGGTAAGACATTGATGTCTGAAACAGTAATTGACAAACCAGTCAAACACATTATCACAGTTGGTAGTGCAGTAGAAAAAGCAGAATACACTACTGAAATCAAAGATGTAGACTTTGAAACAGTCATCGAATACGACTATACGAAACCAAAAGGTTACGAAGAAGTCCGTCAAGACGGTGAGAAAGGTCGAATTGAAAAGCAATACAAACTGACTTACCTCAATGATGAACTTGTTGACCGTGCCTTGGTCAATGAAAATGTCCTTAAAGAGAAGAAAGACAAGATTATTGTTAAAGGTCTCGGTGTAGTTGTCTCAGTCAGATCTGTAGTTGTTGTCGAAGAAAAAAAATTCAACAAGGTTATTGAAAAAGATGAAACTCAACCAGAAGGCTACAGTAAGATTACTCAGGTCGGCTCACCAGGTACAATAACAACAACTTATGAAGTCACCTATGAGGATGATGTTGAAGTTGCTCGTCAAGAAATCTCGAAAGTGGAAGAACCAAAAGCAGTTGATGAAATCACTGTAATCGGTACTTCTAAGATGACAGAACGTACATTGGATGAGCAAGTTGATGTTCCATTCAAGACGATTTATGTCTCAGACAATACACTTCCAGCAGGAGAAAGTGTTGTCGATGAAGAAGGAACTCCAGGACAGATTATCCGCACCTTCTTGGTCAGCTATCGAAATGGTAAAGAAATCGGTCGTACCATCGTTTCTGAACACAAAATTACAGATGCAGTCAACCGTGTCGTTCGTGTCGGGAATGCGACACCTATCGTGGAAACAACTGAGCTTGTAGATGAGACAGAGTCAATCGATTACAATACTCTCAAAGAGTTTTCAGATCAGCTTCCTGCAGGGGCAACTAAGGTTATCCAGGCAGGTAAGAAAGGCCAGAAAACAAATCGCTACTCTGTAACGAAAGTGAATGGAGAAGAGACATCTCGTACATTTGTAGAATCTAACATTACTACAGATCCAGTAGATGAAATCATCCAAGTCGGAACTCGTGTCAAAGAAATTAGAGAAGCAAGCGAGACAAGCCCAATTCCATTTATAGTCAAGGTTCGCAAAGACACTACGAAACCAATCGGCTATCGAGTGACTGAAGTAGAAGGCCAAGATGGTGAGAAATCAGACCTCTATAAAGTAACCTTCATCAATGGTACCGAAACCAAACGGGAACATTTGAAGACAACGGTCGTTAGAGAAGCTGTTGACAAGGTGATTGTCGAAGGTGCAGGAGTAGAACGTGCTCTCTTTGAAATTCAAGAAGACAAGATCACAAGTACAACTGAGTACCGCAACGATGACACACTTCCAGAAGGTGAAACGAAGATTACCCAAGTTGGTGAGGAAGGACTCCTTCGTAAGACAATCGAGAAACGTTACTTCAATGATGAGTTGCGTTCTACGAAATTAGTAGAAAGCAAATTGATCAAAGAAGCAACTCCAACGATCATCTTAGTGGGTACAAAACATGTACCAACCATCAAGGTAGAACAAGACACTCAGACTGAGAAGATTGCCTATAAGACTCAAAACATCGAAGATCCAGACCTACCAAAAGGTGAAACGAAGGTGGTTCAAGTAGGTCGAACTGGTATCATTGAAAAAATTTACCAACTGACTTACAAAGACGGAGTCTTAATCAAGACAGACTTGATCAGTAGCAAGGAAGTTCAAAAAGTTCAGGATGAGATTATCCATATCGGTACTCAAGTCACTGAAACTAAGGAAATCAACATAACTAGTCCAATCCCTTACAATGTCATTATTCGTAAGGATAAGACCAAGCCAGTTGGTTACAGCCTTGTTGAAGTAGAGGGTCAAGAAGGAACACAAACAGACTACTATCAAGTAACTTATGTCAATGGTAAGGAAACGAAACGTGAACATCTCAGAACGGATATTACAGTTCAGCCTGTTAATAAAGTCTTAGTTGAAGGTTCTGGAATCGAGCGTATAATGTTTGAAATTCAGGAAGAGCGAATCACAAGTCCAACGGAATTCCGTAATGACGACACTCTTCCAGAAGGTGAAACAAAGATTATCCAAGAAGGTCAGGATGGATTGATCCGTAAGACGATCGAGAAACAATACTTCAATGACGAGGAACGTTCTTCAAAACTGATCGAAAGTAAAACTGTCAGAGAAGCAGTTCCGACCATCATTTTAGTAGGGACAAAACATGTTCCAAATGTTAAAGTGAAGCAGGAAACGCGAACTGAGGAGACTAACTTTAGAACAGTTACCGTTATTGATGAAAACATGCCAAAAGGTGAACGTAAGCTTGTTCAAGAAGGTCGAGCTGGCTTGGTAGAAAAAATTTATCAGCTAACTTATAAAGATGGTGTATTAGTCAAGACGGACTTGATTAGCGTCAAAGAGTTGCGTCCAGCACTCGAACAGATTATCCATATCGGTTCTCAGGTTACTGAAACCAAGGAAATCAGCACAACAAGCGCAATCCCATACAACACCATCGTTCGGGAGGACAAGTCTAAGCCTGTAACCTATCGTTTGGTCGAAGTAGAAGGCCAAGAAGGAAGTCAAACAGACTACTACCAAGTAACCTATGTCAATGGAAAAGAAACTCAACGTGAGTATCTAAGAACGGTTATCACGACTCAACCTATCAACCAAGTCGTTGTAGTGGGTGCTGGAGTTGAGCGTACAGTCTTGGTGACTGAGGATGAGGTCATTACTCATCAGACAGAATATCGCAATGACGAAAGCTTGGCAGAAGGTGAAACTAGAGTCTTCCAAGAAGGCCAAGACGGACTGATCCATAAGACTTTTGAAAAATACTACTTCAATGATGAAGAGCGTTCTTCTACATTGGTTGATACCAAGATTATCAGAAAAGCAGTTACTCGAGTAATCTTAGTTGGAACAAAACAACTTTCTACTATTACAACAGAGGAGCTAGTTGAGGTAGAAGTTGTCGCCTTTGAAAAGAGGATTGTCGAGAATCCTAATAAAGCAGAAGGGACAGTTGCCCTCTTGCAAGAAGGGAAAACAGGTAAACGTCAATACAAATACCGCTTGACTATTCAAGAAGGTCGTGTCATCAAGAAGGAATTAATCCAAGTGACACTGATCGAAGAACCTGTTCATGAAATTACTGAACTTGGTACAAAAGTAGTGAAGAAGAGCGAGAAAAACGACCAACCTGGTAATAAAGTTGAGGAGCTCAATCATGTTTCAACAAAACCAAAAGTTGAAACCAAAGTTGATTCTATAATAAGTAGCCAAAAAGATAGTGGGGAAATTCGAGAAAATCGATTGCCGAATACAGGTACAAAAGAGAGCTGGATCCTATCTATCCTAGGCTTCATCTTATCAATTATCACTTTTCGTTTCTTCAATAGACAAAAAAATGAACGATAAGTAAGAAAAAGATAAAAAATACTTTGCAAAGTAAAACAATTATGTTACAATGATAAAAAATTAATAAATAAGGAGTTTATTATGCAAACTACAAAAACAAGCATTAAGCGAGTTTTAGCATTTTGTAGTGTCCTAGTTTTAGCTTTGACAGTCGTAACAACGATTTTTGCTGACGAAGTTACAAACTATACCAACAACACGACTATTACCCTCGATGGCAAACCTATTACTGCTGATACTAAAGTAGGTAGAGGTCAAGCCATGGAAGCTACAAACAGCATTACTTTCCCAGATTCTCAAGCAATCAATGCAGGTGATACACTTGTTCTTGACTTGCCAAAAGAATTGAACTGGCCTACTAAGTCAGAATTCCCAATCAAAAACGGATCTGACATCGTTGGTAATGCAGTTGCTGACCCAGCTACTGGTAAAACAACAGTAACGTTCACTGACTATTTCTCTAAAAATCCTAACAATAAAAGAATGTCATTGAAGTATAACGTCGTTGTAAATGCTGCTACTGTTACTGAGCCTGGCCAAAAGACATTCAAGTATGGTGAGCAAACATACAACTTGACTTACGAGCCAGATTCTACTGCGATTGGTCAATACGAGTACAAGTATGGATATCAAGACCCACAAAATCCAAAACGTATCAAGTGGAAAGTTATCTTGAATGCTGGTCAAGATAAATTGAACAAGATGGTTATCACAGATGAGCTTGCAGACGGACAAGTATTGGTAGAAGGAAGCCTTCGTGCTGTACGTTACGCAACTCAACCTAAAGCTATCGAAAGCGAAACTCAACTTTCAAAACTTAGCCCATCTGATAACTTCACTAGTAAAGCTGTGTATACAAGGAATGATGCAGGTCAAATCACTGGTTTCACTATCAACTTTGGTGACAACTGGAACTGGCCAATGTTCTTGGAGTACACAACTGAGTTGACTGAAGCTAAGAAAAAAGGCGATGTAGTTAATAATGTCATCAAGTGGAAAGCTGAAAACTTCCCGAGTGAACGTAGCTACCCTGCTAAGGTAGCCATCTACAATGCGTCTGGTGAAGGTGAAGGGGAAACTACAACAACCACTACAACAACCACTACAACAACCACTACAACAACAGAGGAACCTACAACTACAACAACCACTACAACAACAGAGGAACCTACAACTACAACAACTACTACAACAACAGAGGAACCTACAACTACAACAACTACTACAACAACAGAGGAAC
>NZ_CAJPOU010000020.1 GCF_905372335.1 Streptococcus sp. A12 | reverse complement strand
TTGCGCGTGCCCTTCTAGCTGATCCTAAAATTTTGATTTTGGATGAAGCGACATCCTCAGTGGATACCCGCCTGGAACTCTTGATTCAAAAGGCTATGAAGAACTTGATGAAGGGACGGACTAGCTTTGTCATTGCTCACCGCTTGTCTACAATCCAAGAAGCGGATAAGATTTTAGTCCTTAAAGAGGGGCAAATCATCGAACAAGGGAATCATGAGTCTCTTTTGGATGCAAAAGGATTCTATTACGACTTGTATATGAGCCAATTCACCAAGAAAGTAGATGCTCAATAAAAACGTCAAAAAAGAGCAGTCGCTCTTTTTTGTTAGGCAAAACACTTCATTTTGTTAGAAGTCGGATTTCTTGAAGGTGGTTGTTTTATTTGCTATAATCGTAGCAGAAATGGAGGCTTTATGCGCTTAACCAGCCAATTAATCACTGAAACGTTCCCAGATTTGGACAAGGTCGAGAGGTTAAATATTGAGGCTTTTCCAGAAGAGGAACGAATTTCTTTATCGGAGTTTTTACGCTATACGGATAATGATGACGCTCACTTTTTCGCTTTTTACAATGAGGAAGAATTTGTCGGATTTGCCTTTGCTATTTCAAATACCAAGGCCTTTTACGTCAGTTTCTTTGCCATTATGCCTCACTTGCGGAGTCACGGCTATGGTCAAGAAATTATTGAAAAATTAGTGGAATTTTACCAACGGACCATGTTGTTAGAAGTTGAGAGATTGGATGAAGAATGTGATAATCTAGAGCAACGTCAAGCTCGGATGGATTTCTATATTCGAAATGGCTTTAAAACAGCCAATGCTTTTCTTGAATACGAAGACCTTAGTTTTGAGATTCTCTACCGAGGAGAGGGCTTCGATGAGGAGGCCTACCGTGATATCTTCCGTAAACTTCAGGAAGAGAATTATTTTGATTTCCGTATCCAATACCGACGCTTTAGTGAAGATTAAAAACAAAAGTGCTCCTCTGTTAGATAGTAGAGAAGCACTTTTTTAATTAATGGATGAAGATGTAAATAAGTGCATTAATTTGTACCCTGATATTTCATAACAAAATAGCTCAACCCATAAGTTAGTTATTAAGTGAATAAATCAGATAAAAAGAATTGCCGTGGTGGAAGAAAGCTGTTATACTAGATAAGATTGAAAAATGTAAAGGAGAACACATGTTACGAAAAGGTTCCTTAACAGGTTTACTGTTATTTGGTATTTTCTTCGGTGCAGGGAATTTGATCTTTCCACCTGCGCTAGGTGCCCAGTCGGGTAGCCATTTTTGGCCAGCTATTGCTGGATTTGTCTTATCAGGAGTGGGGATTGCCATTGTTACCCTGATTATTGGGACGCTCAATCCTAAAGGTTATATTCATGAGATTTCACGTAAAATCGCCCCTTGGTTTGCTATCGTTTATCTGGTAGCCTTGTACCTCTCTATTGGTCCTTTCTTTGCTATTCCAAGAACGGCTACCGTTTCCTATGAAGTTGGGATTGCCCCCTTGTTAGGACAATCTGGCAGTAGACTCTTCATTTTCACCTTGGTTTATTTCTGTTTAGCCTATTTGATTGCCCTCTATCCATCTAAGATCCTAGATAGTATTGGACGGATTTTGACACCAATCTTTGCTATCTTGATCGTTGTACTGGTTGTCCTAGGTGCTCTCAAGTACAGCGGACACGCGCCACAAGTGGCAACAGGAGCCTACCAAGCATCTGCCTTTGGTCAAGGTTTCCTTGAAGGGTACAATACCTTGGATGCCCTTGCTTCAGTGGCCTTTAGTGTGATTGCGGTAACAACCCTCAATCAACTTGGTTTCACCAGCAAGAAGGAATACATTAAAACCATCTGGATCGTTGGAATCGTTGTAGCCATTGGCTTTAGTATTTTATACATTGGGTTGGGTTACCTTGGAAATCATTTCCCAATTCCAGCAAAAGTGATGGCATCTGATGCCAATAAAGGGGTCTATGTCCTTTCAGAAGCGACCAAGGCTATCTTTGGGCCAGCTGCTCAAATCTTCCTTGCGGGTATGGTGACGGTGACTTGCTTCACGACAACAGCCGGTTTGATCGTGTCAACAGGGGAATTCTTCCATAATACCTTCCCTAAAATCTCTTACAAGGTCTATGCGACAATCTTCACTTTGATTGGTTTTGCGATTGCCAATCTTGGCTTGAGCGCCATTATTGCCTATTCATTACCTGTCTTGATGATCCTCTATCCAATCACCATTACTATAGTGTTGATTGTGATTGTAAACAAATTTACTCAACTATCAAAACCAGGAATGCAACTGACTATTTTCTTAGTTAGCTTGGTGGCGATTGCAGATGTTCTTGCAAGCACCTTCAAACTTACAGGTCTTGCAAACATCATTAAAACTTTACCATTTGCTACCCAATCCCTCCCATGGTTACTCCCAGCAGTAGTTGGTATTGTCATCTCTCTTTTCTTGCCAAATAAACAAAGCGCAGAAGAATAATAAGTCGTCAATTGAACTCCAGAGTGATATTCTTTGGAGTTTTTGTTTGGCTTTGAAACTGGTTTCTAAATGATTGTTTAGAAATCAAAGCGTAGCAGAAATTTTTAATTTAGGAGCTGGAATGTTATACTAGTTGTAGCATATCAATATACGGAGTATTTTATGAATCAAATCGTTTTCTCCTTCACTGTCTTTCTGGCAGGGATTCTCTCCTTTTTCTCTCCCTGTGTCTTCCCTTTGCTTCCGGTATATATCGGGGTCTTGCTAGGAAGTGATCAGGAAAAATCCATTCAAATTTTTGGGAAGAAGATTCGCTGGCATGGTCTCGTAAAGACCTTGTGTTTTATCGCAGGGATTTCTGTTATTTTCCTCATTATTGGTTTCGGGGCAGGTCTACTTGGTCAAATCATGTACACCAACTGGTTCCGATACTTGATGGGAGCGCTGATCATTATCCTTGGTCTTCATCAGATGGAAGTCTTTCACTTTAACTTCTTAGAAAAGCAAAAGACAATGGATTTCGGGGCGAACAAGCACAAGAATGAATTACTTTCAGCTTTTCTGCTTGGGCTTGGTTTTAGCTTTGGCTGGACGCCATGTATCGGTCCGGTTCTCGGCTCTGTACTTGCCTTAGCAGCATCCAATGGTCAAGATGCCCTCATGGGTGCTCTCTATCTCTTTATCTATACATTAGGGATGGCTATTCCGTTTTTACTTTTGGCCTTAGCGTCTGGGATTGTTCTCCCATACTTTAATCGTCTAAAACCCCACCTCTTGTTACTGAAGAAAATTGGTGGCTTGATCATCATCATTATGGGGATTTTGTTGCTCTTGGGACAATTGAATAGCTTGTCTGCTATCTTTTCATAAATCAAATGGAGGTTTACTCATTATGAAAGTTATTAAATACGCCTGTTTTTCGCTTCTTTCTCTATCCATTCTGACTGCTTGCTCTATGAATCAGTCTGAAAGCGGCATGAACAATCAATCCATGGATAATCAATCAATGACCAATACAACTGCTAGTAAACATCCCTTGGTAGGAAAAGAAGCCAGTGACTTCGAGCTAAAGGATATGAAGGGGAATACAGTCAAACTTTCAGACTATAGAGGCAAAAAGGTTTACTTGAAATTCTGGGCGACTTGGTGTGGTCCTTGCCGACAAAGTATGCCTGAACTGAATAAATTGGTTGAAGAAAAAGATAGGGACTTTGAGATTCTCACCGTTATGGCACCGGGGATGCAAGGGGAAAAAACAGAAGAAGAGTTCGTCAAATGGTTTGCCCAACAAGACTATCAATCAGTTCCTGTTTTGTACAATCCGGACGGATCTGCCTTTATGAATTACCAAGTCCGTTCGATCCCTACGGAAGTCTTTATTGATAGCCAAGGAAAGATTGGACATGTTCAATTAGGGGCAATTTCAAATGAAGATGCCAAGAAGATTATCAAAGAGTTGAAATAAAAAAATGAAGCATAAAGCTTCATTTTTTTATTAGTTGCTTGCACCAGATGTAGCATCAGCAGCTGCGTCACCGTGTCCTCCAGCATCTGAAGCACCTGAAGTTGCGTCTGCATCCCCATGGCCGCCAGCAGGAGCGAATGGTCCGCTACCGCCTACTAAGCGTTGACCAGTTGTTTGAAGGTACCAGTCCAACCATGGCTGGAAGTTAAAGACAATTTCGTTGATACCAGCATATGAACCATCTGGATAGTACATAGCTTGATAGTTGTGAGTATTGATCACGCCTTCAGGAGATCCTGGAACAATAGTACGAACATATTCCTGGTTTCCATTGCGAAGAGTACCGATGACCCATTCAACGTTTTTCATACGTGCTGGTGGAAGAGAACCGTGAACGGTTGACATCCGGCTACCTGATTGAGGTGGCACGCGTTTTGCAAACATGGTATCTGGATCTTGGTGGGCATTGTTGTAGTAGAGAAACTGGTTGTTATCATCAGCATATGTCAATTCGAAAGGCATAGCTTTCAAGAACATATCGATTTGATTAACAGTCAGGATACCGTGGTCCAATTTGACGTATGTATCACCAGATACAGCCCCTGTAATTTCTGCAACTTTTTCTACCCAATCTGGATCATCCGGATCAACCTCAGTAATAGTAGTAGCGATTGGTTTTCCGCAATCCAAATCTTCTGGTTCAATTGGTTTTGGTTTTTTCAATTTAGAAACGACTCCTACGTATTTCACAAAGTTATCTAAACAGGTTTCAAGGAATTTTACAGTCCCTTCGTTAATGATGTTGCCATCTGCATCAAAAGCTTCTTTCGCTTTTCCTAGAAGAAATTCATTTCCTGGAAGGGTATAGGCATTGACACCTGGAGCATCCAGAATCTTACGAAGGTGAACTTGGGCACGAGAAGTCCCTTGGTCATAGTAAGAAGCACCCACAATCATGACAGGTTTGCTTTCAAAAGGATGCACTTCATAGGATAGCCATTCTAGTACAGATTTTAGACCTGCTGAAATGGTGTGGTTGTGTTCAGGAGTTGCGATAATGACTCCGTCGGCACGGGTGATTTTATTGTTAAGGAGACGCAATTGGAAGCTTTCGTCCCATTTTTCATCTTGGTTAAACATTGGAATTTCGTCGATTTCAAGAACTTCTAATTCAAATTTGATCTTAAAATGACGACGGATGAATTCCAAAAGTTTGCGGTTATATGATTGGTCGTAGTTTGATCCTACAAGTCCTACAAATTTCATGCTAGTATGTCTCCTATCTTACAAGTTTTCCCAGTCGAAGTCTTCGGCATCTTTGCGAAGCAATTCTTGAGCGTTGCGCAGTTTTTCAGTAACTTTAACAAAGATACGGAAATCATCAAAGATGGCATCGAGTTTCTTGATGACATCAAGATCTACCAAGTCACCATTTTGATCAAATGCTTGAAGAGAGTGAGAAAGCAAAAATTCGTCTGGAAGGACAGTTGCTTTGATTTCTGGTGAGTTCAAGATTTGACGAAGCTGCAATTGAGCGCGAGATGAACCAAGTGTACCATAAGAAGCACCTGTAATCATCACTGGTTTGCTTAAGAGTGGGTAAATCCCATAAGATAGCCAAGCAAGGGCGCTCATCAAGACAGCTGGGATGGAATGATCGTATTCTGGTGTGCCAATGATAACACCATCAGCTTCCTCAATTTTTGCAGAAATCTCTAAGATAGCTTCAGGAACTTGTTTGTTGGCTGGCTTGTTGAAGACAGGGATATCTTTGATCTCAACCAATTCAATCTCTGCCTTGTCAGCAAAATGCTTTTGCATGTATTGAAGTAGTTGGCGGTTTGTTGAACGTTTGGAGTTTGTTCCAACGATCGCAATAAGTTTTGTCATGGAAATTCCTTTCTGAAATTAAAATTACAAATAATCATGTAGCCCACTGGTATAGGCGAGACGACCTGACTGATATACTAGAATAGTATCTATGCCAGGTAAGGTTTCAATAATATTTAAAATGTTGGTCGGTTCTTCACCGAACAAGCGGGTGGTCCAAATCTCCCCATCGACTGATCGATCAGAGATAATCGTGAGACTTGCCAGTTCCGTTTCGACAGGATAGCCAGTATCAGGATCAAAGATATGATGGAAGGACTGGCCGTCAACCTCGAGGTGACGAACATAGGTACCTGATGTCACAACGGACTTATCTGTAACAGATAGAACGAGTAAATGTTCCCCTCTTGGAAGTTGAGGATTTTGAATCCCGATTCGCCAAGGGCGATGACTGACAGGATTTTGACCAAGGGTAAGGATATTGCCCCCTAAATCAATTAAAGCCTGTTCAACTCCCTGACTCCTAAGATAACTAGCTATTAAATCAGCACTAAACCCCTTAGCTAAAGCCCCTAAATCAATTTTCATCCCTTTCCTTTTGAGAAAAACAGTTTGTTGATTTGGATCCAAACAAATTTGATGAGGGTCAATGACTGTTAGGGCTTGTTCTATTTCCCCTTGATCAGGCTTCCTAGCATCTGAAAAACCAATTCTCCAAGTTTGGACAAGTGGACCAATCGCAATGTTTAAATGACTTCCTTGCGCCTGACTATGAGTCGTTCCAAGTGCAATCAGCGAAAAAAGATCCGGGTGAACCTTTACGGGTTCAATGCCAGCCTTTTGATTGACCTCCATCAATTCAGAAGAAGAATTATTGGCACTAAAGCGATGCTCATAGGATCGCAGGAGACTAAAGCAATCGGCCAGTATTTGGTCAGCTTGTTGATGAGAAATCGAAACGGATATGGTGGAGCCCATTAGGCGTTCTGATCGACTAGTTAGTTCCACAAATAGTAAACCACCTTTCCAATATTCACCTACTTCAAGTTTATCAAAAAGAAAGCCATTCCACAATCCCCCCAAGCAAATTTATTGACATTTTTCAGGACTTATGCAAATTGATTTGAAAATAAAATCACAAATTGTAAGCAAAAAAATTGGAAACGATATCATTTTCATGTTATAATTGTATGGTAAATAAAATTAAAGGTAGGATTTTTTCTATGAGTAAAATCGTAGTTGTGGGTGCTAACCACGCTGGAACTGCATGTATCAACACAATGTTGGATAATTTTGGAAACGAAAATGAAATCGTTGTTTTTGACCAAAACTCAAATATCTCATTCCTTGGATGCGGAATGGCTCTTTGGATTGGTGAACAAATCGACGGACCTGAAGGCTTGTTCTATTCTGATAAAGAAAAATTAGAAGCTAAAGGCGCTAAAGTTTACATGAACTCACCAGTTCTTTCAATTGACTACGACAACAAAGTTGTAACTGCAGAAGTAGATGGTAAAGAACACAAAGAATCATATGAAAAATTGATCTTCGCAACTGGTTCAACTCCAATTTTGCCACCAATCGAAGGTGTTGAAATTGTCAAAGGGAACCGCGAATTCAAAGCGACTCTTGAAAATGTACAATTCGTTAAATTGTACCAAAATGCTGAAGAAGTTATTAAGAAACTTGAAGACAAGAGCAAACACCTTGAGCGCATCGCTGTTGTAGGTGGTGGTTACATCGGTGTTGAGCTTGCTGAAGCATTCGAACGTCTTGGAAAAGAAGTTGTCCTTGTTGATATCGTTGACACAGTATTGAACGGATACTATGACAAAGACTTCACACAAATGATGGCTAAAAACTTGGAAGACCATAACATCCGTTTGGCACTTGGTCAAACTGTTAAAGCTATCCAAGGTGACGGTAAAGTGGAACGCTTGGTAACTGATAAAGAAACATTCGACGTAGATATGGTCATTCTTGCTGTTGGTTTCCGTCCAAACACAGCTCTTGCTGATGGTAAGATTGAACTCTTCCGCAACGGTGCCTTCCTTGTAGACAAGAAACAAGAAACATCAATCCCAGGTGTATACGCTGTTGGTGACTGTGCGACTGTATATGACAACGCTCGTAAAGACACTAGCTACATCGCTCTTGCATCAAATGCGGTACGTACTGGTATTGTAGGTGCTTACAACGCTTGTGGACATGAGCTTGAAGGAATCGGTGTGCAAGGATCAAACGGTATCTCTATCTATGGTCTTCACATGGTTTCAACTGGTTTGACTCTTGAAAAAGCAAAAGCAGCAGGCTACAACGCTGTTGAAACTGGCTTCAACGACCTTCAAAAACCAGAATTTATCAAACATGACAACCATGAAGTTGCCATTAAGATCGTTTATGATCAAGATAGCCGTGAAATCCTTGGTGCTCAAATGGTATCACGTGATGCTGCAATTTCAATGGGTATCCACATGTTCTCATTGGCAATCCAAGAGCATGTTACAATTGAAAAATTGGCATTGACAGACCTATTCTTCTTGCCGCACTTCAACAAACCATACAACTACATTACTATGGCTGCACTTACTGCTAAATAATGTTGTCCAAAAAACGCTCATTAGAGCGTTTTTTTGCTGTTGTCTTACTCAAGAGCTATAAAAAATAGTATAATGAAAGCAATCAATCTGGGAGTTAAAGAGAATTTATGAAACAAAGTCAGCAAATCCAAAGAGAATTTCAATCAACCTCAAGATCTATTTTATCTCAGGTTAGCAGAGGTGTTTTAGTAGGGCTCGTAGTCGGCGCGATTGTCTCGAGTTTTCGATTTTTTATTGAGCATCTCTTTCATGTTGTCCAGGGATTGTATAAGGATCTTGGAAGAAGTCCAATCAATTGGATCATTATCCTCTCGATGTATCTTTTTATTATTCTACTAGCTAGCCAGCTCATCAAAAAGAACAAAAACGTTAAAGGATCTGGTATTCCTCAAGTAGAAGCAGAATTAAAAGGACTGCTTCAGATAGACTGGTGGGCTACGCTTTGGCAGAAGTACATTTTAGGGATTTTAGCAATTGCAAGTGGTTTGATGTTGGGTCGTGAAGGCCCCAGTATCCAACTTGGCGCCATGGGAGGAAAGGGGCTGGCTAAGAAACTTGCGCTTAGTCCTGTAGAAGAAAGAGCCTTGATTGCCAGCGGTGCCGCAGCAGGTTTGGCAGCAGCCTTCAATGCACCGATCGCTGGTCTACTCTTTGTAGTAGAAGAAGTCTACCATCATTTTTCTCGTGTCTTCTGGGTATCGACCTTGGCCGCGAGTTTGGTCGCAAACTTTGTCTCTCTCAATATTTTCGGTCAAACACCTGTTTTAAACATGCCAGACCACATCCCCCATATCGATTTATCCAGTTATTGGATTTTCTTAGTCATGGGAATTTTTCTGGGCCTAACAGGTTATTTCTATGAAGTTGCTGTTTTAAATATTGGTCGGCTATATCAAAAGTTTGGTAGCTGTTTCAAGGTGACTTCTCTTTACTATCCACTCTTTGCCTTTCTTTTGATCCTACCAATTGGTTATTATTTTCCTTACTTATTAGGTGGTGGCAATCAATTGGTTTTGAACTTAGCCCATGTTCCTCTTAGTATCCAGACACTAGTCTTTTATTTTGGGATACGGTTTATCTGGAGTATGATCAGTTACGGGAGTGGTCTTCCTGGTGGCATCTTTCTTCCGATTCTAGCTCTAGGCTCTGTTTTAGGAGCCTTGGTTGCGGCTGTTTTGTTGAAGTTTGGTCTCATACATTCGAATCAACTGCCCTTGTTTGTTATTTTGGGAATGAGTGGTTATTTCAGTGCCATTTCAAAAGCACCCTTGACAGCCATGATTCTAGTGACCGAAATGGTAGGAGATATACGAACCTTGATGCCGATTGGCTTGGTGACTTTGACAGCTTACATTACCATGGATCTAGTAAAAGGTGCCCCTGTCTATGAAGCTATGCTGGAGCAATTGATGCCTGAGGTGACTAGCTGTTCAGATGTCTTAACCCTAATCGAAATTCCAGTATCAGAGAAAATAGCAGGCCGTCAGGTTCGAGATTTAGATCTACCGAAAGACCTCCTGATCACAACTCATCAGCATAATGGAAAAAACAGTACGGTGCATGGTAGTACCCTCCTCTATCTAGGAGATAGCATCTACCTCGTAGTAAAAGAGACAGATATCGGTCGGGTAAAAGAATTACTTCTTTAGTTCATTTTATTAAAGTTTTCTGACAATTGTTGAAAAATGAGAAAATCTTTGCTATAATAGATCACGTAAAAAACGAATCCAGGAGAAATTCTCATGAAAAAACTTGCAGTAACACTCTTATCAGTCGCTTTATTAGCAGGCTGTGCCAATACATCTTCAAAAAACACAACTACAAATAGTTCCT
The DNA here is from genome assembly GCF_905372335.1 of Streptococcus sp. A12. Taxonomy (GTDB): domain Bacteria; phylum Bacillota; class Bacilli; order Lactobacillales; family Streptococcaceae; genus Streptococcus. Next base: position 16,224 of record NZ_CAJPOU010000020.1, on the reverse strand, counting down.
CTTCAACAGTGAAATTGTCAAAAGAGGACCAAAAAGCCTTGGATCAGGCGACAAGTGAATACAAGGAGTTTGTGCAAGGCCAAATCGATCAGTTGTTAAAAGATACAGAGGAATTTCAAAGAGTCCTCAAAAGTGGTGATCTAGAAGAAGCCAAGAAGGTCTATCCTTTGATTCGGATGTCTTATGAACGATCTGAACCAATCGCGGAAAGCTTTGGGGAGTCTGATGTCAAGATTGACTTCCGTTTGGTTGACTATGTCGATGAAAACAAATCAGAAGAAGGATGGTCAGGCTTCCACCGTATCGAACGCATCCTCTGGGAACAAAATACAACCCAAGGCACTGAAAAATATGCAGAGCAATTGGTAAATGATATCAAAGAGTTGAAAGCTAAGATTGCGACAGTAGAAGTAACGCCAGATTTGATGTTGACAGGTGCGGTTGACCTCTTGAATGAAGTGGCGACACAAAAGATCACTGGGGAAGAAGAAATTTTCTCTCATACAGATCTCTATGACTTCCGTGCCAATATCGAAGGGGCTGAGAAGATCTTTGCTCTCTTCAAACCACTCATTGAGAAGAAGGATGCCAAGCTAGTGAAAACCCTTGAAACAGAATTCAAGGCAGTGAATAACCTGTTAGACAAACATATGACAGATGATTCCAACTATAAATCATATACAGATCTAACAGAAAAAGATACCAAAGAACTAGCAGAAGCAGTTACAAAATTGGGGGAACCACTCTCTCAAATGGGAATCATTTTAAACGGTAAATAACAATGACAAAAGACGATAAATTTTTTGAAAAGAAGATGGATCGTCGCGAATTTCTGAAAAAAGCAGGTATTGGGGGAGCAGGCTTAGCACTTGGTCTATCCGGTGCTTCTGCTTTTTTCGCTAATAAGGAGCAAGGCTCCAGGAATATCGCAGACGGTCAAGAAGAAATTAGTTTTTACGGTAAGCATCAGGCAGGGATTACCACGCCCATGCAGAAGAATATCTATTTTGTGGTGCTGGATCTCCGGACGACAGATAAAAACGAATTGATTCAGTTGTTTAAAGAATGGACAGATTATAGCCAGAAATTAGTCAATGGCGAACTGGTCAAAAAGGATGGTTCCAACGCTCTCTTGCCACCAAGTGACACTGGAGAAACTGTCGGACTAAATCCTTACCGCCTCACCCTAACCTTTGGTGTTTCAGCTAGCTTTTTGGCCAAATTAGGCCTTGAGAAGAAGCGTCCCAAACTCTTCCGGGATCTGCCAGCTTTTCCTAAGGAACAGTTGAGAGAGCAGTATACGGGTGGTGATATTGTCATCCAAGCATGTGCAGATGATGAGCAGGTAGCCTTTCATGCTGTCCGCAATCTGATCCGTAAAGGACGGAACAAGGTGACCATGAAGTGGAGCCAATCAGGATTTGCTGCTATTGGGGATCGCATGGAAACTCCAAGGAACCTCTTCGGCTTCAAGGATGGGACTGCCAATGTCACGACAGAGAAAGATTTTGATAAGGTAGTTTGGGCTGATAGTCAAGACTGGATGAAAAACGGCTCTTACATGGCTGTCCGCAGGATTATCATGCACCTAGAGACCTGGGATCGTACCAACCTGCAGGAGCAAGAAAATACCTTTGGACGCTATAAAGAAAGTGGCGCACCATTTGGAAAGAAAAACGAGTTTGACGAAGTGGACCTCTCCCTCTTACCAGTTGACTCACATGTCCGTTTGGCCAAAGAAGTGGATCTGCCAATTTTGCGACGCTCTTATTCTTACTCTGATGGGATTGATCCGAAAACGGGGCAGTTTGATGCAGGATTGCTTTTTATTGCTTTTCAAAAGGATCCAGACCGCTTTGTGAAAATCCAAACCAATCTTGGGGCAGACGATAAGATGAATGAATATGTGACCCATATTGGCAGTGGACTCTTTGCCTGCTTCGGAGGTGTAAAGGAAGGAGGATACATTGGTCAAGACTTATTTGAATAAATTGTTAGTCGTCCTAGTAGCCTGTCTCTTTTTCATCGTGACTCCTGTCCAGGCCGAATCCTATAGTGATCTCTTTATCAAAATCACCGATGCAACGACAGCAGTTCGGGATAAAGATCAAGAAAAGGCTCACACTCTTGTCGCAGAGATAAAAGAAGAATTTCTGAAGAAAGCCAATCATGATTCCAAAGCAGGAAAAGAAGTCCAGAAAAGTCTGGACTTGGAAGGCGAGATCACAGAAAAGCAATTGGTGACTGTCTCCACTTCCTTGCTAGCCTTTGAAAAAGAGCAAAATCCAGTCGATCTGGATGCTGAAAAGGAGAAGCTAGAAACTCGCTTGAAACCTTACTTTGAGAAGCTTCAAGAGGCGATTACAGCAAAGGATCTCCAAGCGACACGAAAGGCTTATGCCGATTTAAACAACACTTGGACCCGGAATGAGGCGGTTGTCAGAGATCATAGCACTGCATACTATGGAAAGGTAGAAACAGCCATTTCCTTCTTGAGAAGTGCCATCGAAACAGAGCCTACAAACTTTGACTCTATCCAATCTTCTTACAATGACTTAAAGAATGTACTGGATCAATTTATCAGTGGGGAAAAGATTGAGGAGACCAGCTCCAATCTGACTCTTTCAGACGGGATCAAGCTCCTCAAGAAAGCTCTAAGCCTCTTCCAAGCCAATGACACTAGCCAAGCTAGTCAAGTCATGAAGGAGTTCATTACCATTTGGCCAACAATCGAGGGCGATGTCAGCACGACCAATCCAGCTCTCTATACCCGAGTAGAAAGTCAAAGTCCAGTTATTATGGTCAAGGGGAAGGAAAGCAAGTATCAAAAGCAACTGGAAGCTCTGATTAGTGATCTGTCTGCTATTGATACCACCGCCTCTTATTCGGCGATTGACGCTATGTTGATCCTCTTACGCGAGGGAGTTGAAGCACTTTTGATTATCATGGCTTTGGTGACAGTTCTCAAATCAGCAAAACTATTCAAAGGCTTGAAATGGGTTTATGCAGGTGCTCTTCTAGGAATCCTGGCCAGTGCAGCTATTGCAGTCGCTTTTCAATTCTTATTCCCAGCTGTGACCTCGGCTTCCAACCGTGAGGTGATCGAAGGGGCAGTAGGGATCATTGCAGTAGGCATGATGATTGTCATTGGGATTTGGCTACATCGCAAGTCCTCTGTTAAAAAATGGAACCAATTCATGGAAAGTCAGATGAAGGCTGTGACAGCAACTGGAAGCTTTATTTCTATGTTTGCCCTCAGCTTCTTAGCTGTTTTCCGTGAGGGAGCTGAGACCATCCTTTTCTATGTGGGGATCCTCCCTCGTATTCGCTCCTTTGATTTCTTCCTAGGGATTGGCTTGGCACTTGCAGTTTTAGCCATTCTTGCTATTCTCATGACCAAGGCAAGTCATCTGGTCAAGCCACATAAGATTTTCTTCATCCTGACTTGGATGATCTATGCCCTGGCCTTTAAGATGCTAGGGGTGAGCTTGCACGCGCTCCAATTAACCAACATGCTTCCCAATCATATCTTGAGTAATTTCCCGACGGTCGATTGGGCGGGGATCTATCCGAGCTGGGAAGTTCTTGCTTGCCAAGTTCTATTCGTTCTTATTGTCGGGATTGTAACGGTGAAGCAGCATGAAAAATGAAGATAGAAGGCTCACTATTGTAGAGCATTTAAGCGAGTTTAGACGACGCTTCATCGCTTGTATCCTTTGTTTCTTCGTTGTCTTTTGTGGAGCCCTCTTGTTTTCTGATCAGGTTTATGCCTTTTTGACGGCTGGATTTCGAGAGAAACTCTTGGTCCTTGGCCCTAATGACATTTTAAGCATCTACCTTCAGTTGGCAAGCTTAATAGCCTTTACCATCACCCTGCCCTTCACTCTCTTTCAAGTCTGGCAATTTGTAAAACCAGCATTGAGAAAGGGAGAAGCAGGAGCTATTCTGCTCTATGTGCCGGCAAGTTTGCTTTGTTTCTTGCTAGGCTTACTCTTCGGCTATTATCTGGTTAGTCCAGCTATTCTCGAGGTGCTCCTAAAGTTGGGACAAGGCCAGTTTACCATCCAGTTAACGGCACAGAACTACTTGGCCTTCATCTTTCATACGACAGTGCCTTTGGGTGTCTTGTTTGAATTGCCGGTCCTTGTAGCTTTTTTGACTTCGATTCATATCTTAACGCCAGACTGGTTAAGGCGGCATCGCCGAATAGCCTACTTTCTATTGTTGGTACTAGCAGTCATCCTGACCCCTGCTGATTTCATCAGTGATTTAGCAATGACCGTGCCCCTGATCTTGCTTTACGAAGTGAGTCTGGGCATCAGTCGCATCATCTTTAACCGTATACAAAAAAGGAGATAAATATGGGAATTTTACGTGATATCGGTGCACCAGGACTGATTATTATCATCCTGGGAGCCCTCTTAATCTTTGGACCAAAGCGTTTGCCTGAGTTAGGACACTCGCTTGGGAAAATGTTCTCTGAATTCAAGTCAGCCGTAAACAATGGTGCTGCTGAAAAAGAAGAGGACAAAGAAAAGACTGGTAAGACAGAAGAGAACTAGTCTTATAAATAGTTTAAAAGCATTTCATGATGATGGAATGCTTTTAAATTTTGTTTCCTTTCAAATATTCATACACTAAAGTAGCAGGAATAACGATGAAAACGCCAACAAATATGCTATACTATAAGAGTAGACAGAAGGAGGATTAACTGATGAGAAGAAAATGGGTCATGATCATTTCTATTTTGTTTTTAATCCTATCTGGTAGTTACTTTGTCTATAACAAGATAACGAAGCCGAATCTTGGACCTAAAACAACTAGATTATACAAGCGAGGCTTTCGACTTCTAGAAGAGCAAATCGGAACCTATATCAAAGACCACTATACTGGGATCGAAAAGATTGAGTTCTCTCCAATCTACGTTACTGAGGAAGGGTCAACTTTCTCAAATGTCTATATCCGTCCAACTATTTATGATAAGCATGGAAATAAAGCTACTCTCGGTACTAAAGTTAAAAATTTAATTCCAAGTGATATTGGTATCATCTCATACATAATAGCTGATTTTGATGGAGATGAGAATGAAGTTATAGAATTAACGGACTCAAATGGGAAATTTATTGATGTTTCCAATGAACAATACTTACCTAATGAAGTTAAACTGACTAGACAGGAACTTATAGATGAGAATATAGAATTATTAGTAGAAGATGGTCAGTTAAAAGGAGTCGTAAAAGATGAAAAAGGGAGTCCGAATGCAGAAATTGTTTATAATACGGAATTCCAAAAAGGAGGAGCGAAATGAAGAAGAAGCTCTTTAGGCTTGCCTTAGTTCTTGCTATTTTGATTGCTGCAAGTATGTTGTATCTTAACAAAAAGATGGAAGAGCAGAAAGATCCATACAACGTGAGTACTGTGTTAGACGACAAAGGAGTGAAACTTTACAAACGAGGATTTCGTTTGTTAGAAGAACAACTGGCAACTTACATTAAAGAACATTACTCTGGTGTCAGTAAAATAGAGTTTTCACCAATTTTTGTTCAAGGTGGAAACGGACAAACTATGTTCGATGCTAATATCGTTCCCGTAATTTATGACAATCATGGGAATAAGGCTTATTTAGGGCGAAAGGTTGGTAAGCATGGATATGCAAGCTACGGTCTTTTAGGAGATCTACGGTTAGATTTTAATGGATTTGATGAGGAAGTGATTGAAATTGATGTAGATGGTAAATTTCTTGCCATAACGAATTACAAAAGCTTGCCTCCAAAAGCTAAATTGACAATTAACCCCTCAATGGATGAAAATATTGTAGCGCTTGTCAATGCTGGTCACCTAAAAGATGTGGTAAAAAGTGAAAAAGGTAGTCTAAAAGCAGAAGTTGACTATAATACAGATATTAGGAAAGGAAATGAGTGGGAATGGCGTTGATTGAATGGCATTGTTTATAATTAATAACACATAGTAAGGCTAAAAGATGTTAAGAAATCAGATGTAGTAAGTCCGAATGCTGAAATAGACTACAACTTAGAAATTAAAAGAGGGAGCTACTCAGAATGGAAATAATCCTTTATTAATCAGGGGGGCTTATGGATAATATGGCAGGATAAATCGTCAAGATTAGAAATATTATGATATACTATAATAAAAAATAAAAGCGTTTTCATAAAGGTGTGAGGTAGGTAAACAATGAAGAAAAAAAAATTTGCGATCATTGCAGTTCTTATAGTTTTAATTTCAGGAGGAGTATATTGTATGACAAAATGGATTGAACACAAAAACTCTCCATATAATGTTAGTGATGCTTTAGACGACAAAGGAGTGAAACTTTACAAACGAGGATTTCGTTTGTTAGAAGAACAACTGGCAACTTACATTAAAGAGCATTACTCTGGTGTCAGTAAAATAGAGTTTTCACCAATTTTTGTTCAAGGTGGGGATGGGCAGAGCATGTTTCATGCCAATGTTGTTCCTGTCATTTATGATACTCATGGTAATAAAGTCTATTTAGGTCGAACAGTTCAAAATTTCGGTTATGCTAGTTATGGAGATTATGGTGATGTCAGATTGGATTTTAATGGATTTGATGAAGAAATAATTGAGCTAAGAGTAGGAGATGATTTTATTGATATTGCAGGCAATAAAAAACTCCCTGAGGAAGTCAAACTATCATCTAACCCCAAGATGGATGAAAACATTGAAGCGCTTGTTAAAGATGGACAGCTGAAGGACGTGGTTAAAAGTGAAGAAGGCAGTCCAAGTGCAGAGGTTATTTATAATACAGAAATCAAGAAAGGATATCATTGGGAATGGCATTAAATGATGAACAGGTACAGGAATTACAAGTTGATGTGTTAAAAATAATAAAAGAAAAAAATGTTAATGAACAATTTGGTCTTGAAAGAAGCGGAAAGAAATATCAATTAATCAACGAAGTCAACGAAACCACCCAAGCCATTGCTGTTGCGCCTCTTGATAAGGAAGGGCACCCAGATTATAGTCAAACTACTATTGTTGTTGCCGGAACTCAAGCTCCCGATGGAGACATTAATAATCATGTTATAGAGTCTGGATTTAATGCAGTAACAGCAAGAGTTTCCTAATGGCCGAAGGGGCTATTTTACAAACTTGCCTGGCTAATCAGGCGTTTAAAATGCAGAATTTCGCCACTTCTCAAGTGCCTGCTTCCCTAGAAGGAGGATTAACGGGGGATGCTGCTGATGCCATCAAAAAAATTTTAACAGAAGTACCTAAACCTGATCTTTCCAGTCCAATACTTTAGGAGAATTCATGAATATCAATGATAAAATTAGTAAAGTCGAGAGTGATCATCAAGCTTTTAGGAGGAAAGTGGCGGATTATGAATTGGATTATCAAGATATGAAGCGAGAAGCAAAAAGACTATCTGAATCTATGACCGATCTTATCATCTCCTTTTGTCATAACAACAATCAAGAACTTCCAATACATGAATTGTGGCTATTAGAAGAAAATAGAGATAACTTTGAAAAGAGTATTTCTAGGTTTGAAACTAGATTAAGCCAAACATATCAAGAGGAAAATAAACTTTACAATAAAAGTATGGAATCTCTTGAAAATATGAAAAAGAAGCTATGACACTGATGACTGTTTATACCACTCTCTAGTATAGTTCACTCGTTCCTCCTGTCTGAAAATTTTTGTAAATTACAAATTGAAAACAAATCAACTTTTGATAGCGTTTTCCTTGAATCTAAATTTGGCCAGGAGTATAATAGGGGGTGGAAAAAGTACATTAAAAAGGAGTGTGTCATGATGATCATTAGTGTGATTTTTGCTGTAGCTTACTTTTTGTTGGTTGCCCTTGTTGCGGCTCTTGTTTTCCGAGCGATAGGAAAGATTTTTGAGCTCTTCGATGGCTACCTGATGTACCATTAAGAGATAGACAAGCCCACTCACTATGAGTGGTTTTTTACTATAGGACGGAGATAATTATGAAGACGGAATATGAAAAGATGATTGCTGGCGAGTTTTACAGTCCCATGGATCCAGAATTGAGAAAGTTGGCACAAGAAGCTCGGGCCAAGCAATTTGCCTTTAACCAAGAAGCAGACGGTGAGAAGCGGAGTCAACTCATAAAAAGTTGGTTCGGGTCAACTGGAGAAAATCTATCCTTGGACCCCTTCTTGGCTTGTGACTATGGGGTCAATATCCACTTGGGAGAGAATTTTTATGCCAACTGGAGCCTAACCATGCTGGATGTCTGCCCGATCAGGATCGGAAAGAATGCCATGATTGGCCCCAATTGCCAATTTCTCACCCCTCTCCATCCGCTAGATCCGCATGAACGGAATGCAGGAAAAGAATATGGAGCTCCTATAACGATAGGAGATAACTTCTGGGCGGGTGGTGGAGCTATCATCCTTCCAGGCATAACCTTAGGCGATAATGTCGTCGTCGGAGCAGGAGCAGTGGTGACCAAATCATTCGGGAATAACGTAGTTCTAGCTGGAAATCCAGCCAAAATCATTAAGGAAATAGAGGTGAAAGAATGAGGTTTTACTTTATCGGAGGTCTCGGAAGTAACGAAAATCATATGAGCGAATTTGCTTCCTACTTTCCTTTTCCCATCACCTATCTAGATCCCTATAGGGTGAAACTGGAATCTGCAAAAGATATAGTAGATTGGTTTAAAGCCCATGCGGATTCTAATGAAAATACTTGTATCATTGCCCATTCACTAGGTGGAGATTTGGCTCGATACCTAGCATCCAATGAGCCACAAATTACTCACCTGGTTCTGCTAGATGGCGGCTATCTTGATATGGACCAGGTCTTACCACTAGAGCAGGAAATCGAAGAGACACTCGCCTATCTGAAGCAACAGGTTTTTTCATCGCTAGAGGAAGCAGTTGCAAGTGAACTTGGTGACACTGACAAGCCTTCCCAAGCCGCTATAAAGGCCATCCAATCCAGTTATCGTTGGAATCCTGACCTCCATCATTATGAACTGGATTTGGATCCACAAGCCGTTCTTTCCCTGCTGAGACTCAGACGGGAGCTTCGTTCTTTTCAAGCTCCACTAACGAAAACCAAGGCCTTATTCATCGGACCTAAATACGAAGATGAGCCCGATTGGAGAGCTAGAGCACTTGAAAATTTAGATCCTTCTATCAAGAAGGTACTCTTAAAGGATCTCGGTCACGATTTTTATACAGTAGTTCCTAATCTTGTCAGCAAAGAAATCATCAATTGGCTTCAGAATTGTTCATAAATAACTTATATACAGAAGTTGCTCTAACTAATCGTCTAATAATTTCCGAACATTAATTCAATAATCAGCATTCTAATTGAATCGACTCCGTATCTTTGCTATAATCTTGAATGGAAACGTCGGAAGACGAAGTGATGACGCATCACGATTTAAAATTTAGAAACGAGATTCCAATCCGTATGTTAAACGAATTTCCAATCTTTGATTACGAAGATATTCAATTAATCCCTAACAAGTGTATTATCAAAAGTCGTGCAGAAGCTGACACGACAGTTCAGTTTGGTAAGCACACCTTCAAGCTACCAGTGGTACCTGCCAACATGCAGACTATCCTGGATGAGGATGTGGCCGAGCAACTGGCTAAAGGGGGCTATTTTTACATTATGCACCGCTTTGACGAAGCTTGTCGCATTCCCTTTATCAAACGTATGCACGATCAGGGCTTAATTGCTTCCATTTCAGTTGGAGTAAAAGACTATGAATACGACTTTGTGACTCAACTCAAGGACGACGCACCAGAATACATCACCATCGATATCGCTCACGGACACTCAGATAGTGTCATCCAAATGATCCAGCATATCAAGAAGGAATTACCAGATACCTTTGTCATAGCAGGAAATGTCGGAACTCCAGAAGCTGTTCGTGAGTTGGAAAACGCTGGAGCAGATGCTACCAAGGTCGGGATCGGACCTGGTAAGGTCTGCATTACCAAAGTGAAGACTGGATTTGGTACTGGCGGTTGGCAGTTAGCCGCCCTTCGTTGGTGTTCAAAAGCAGCGCGCAAACCCATTATTGCAGATGGTGGCATTCGGACCCATGGAGATATTGCGAAATCCATTCGTTTTGGTGCTAGCATGGTCATGATCGGTTCTCTCTTTGCAGGTCACATTGAAAGCCCAGGGAAGACTGTTGAAGTCGACGGGGAAGCCTTTAAAGAGTATTATGGATCTGCTTCAGAGTACCAAAAAGGCGCCTATAAAAATGTTGAAGGTAAGAAAATCCTGTTACCAGCCAAAGGTCATCTGCAAGATACCTTGACAGAGATGGAGCAAGACTTGCAAAGTTCTATTTCCTATGCTGGAGGTCGCAAGGTTGCTGATCTCAAGCATGTCGATTATGTCATCGTAAAGAATTCGATTTGGAATGGTGACTCTCATTAAAACTACAATTACTTATTTATCTTGCGGATTGGCGCAAGGTCTCTACAAGGTGCCGGAACACCTAACAATAAGTAAGTCTTAGATTGATCCAGGGATACTTGGATTCTGTAGAGGCTTACTTGGTAAGTCTCTATTTTTTGTTCCAAACTGTTTAGGAGAAAACATGAAATTATTAGAAGAACGTATATTGAAAGACGGAAATGTCCTGGGAGAGAATATCCTCAAGGTCGATTCCTTCTTGACCCACCAAGTGGATTACCAGTTGATGAAAGAAATTGGGAAGGCTTTTGCGGACCGGTTTAAAGATGCTGGTCTGACCAAGGTTGTGACCATTGAAGCTTCAGGGATCGTTCCTGCCCTCTATGTGGCAGAAGCTTTGGAACTTCCCATGATCTTTGCCAAAAAAGCCAAGAATATTACCATGAATGAAGGGATTTTGACAGCAGAAGTCTATTCCTTTACCAAGCAAGTGACCAGTACGGTTTCCATTGCTAGCAAGTTTTTAACACCAGATGATCGCGTCTTGATCGTTGATGACTTTCTGGCAAATGGCCAAGCAGCTAAGGGCTTGATCCAGATTATCGAACAAGCTGGTGCGAGTGTTGAAGCAGTCGGTATCGTCATCGAGAAATCTTTCCAGGATGGCCGTGGACTACTTGAAGAACTCGGATATCCAGTTGTTTCACTTGCTCGTTTGGACCGCTTTGAAAGTGGTCAGGTTGTATTTAAGGAGGCAGACATCTAATGCAAAAACAAGAAAACCATTCACAGGCAGCCATTCTAGGGTTGCAACACCTATTAGCCATGTATTCGGGCTCTATTCTAGTACCGATTATGATTGCGGGCGCTTTGGGATATAATGCCCAGCAACTAACCTATCTCATCTCTACAGATATCTTTATGTGTGGGGTAGCCACCTTCCTGCAATTGCAGTTAAACAAACATTTCGGGATTGGTCTTCCGGTCGTCCTTGGGGTGGCCTTCCAGTCTGTAGCACCTCTTAGCATGATTGGGGCTAGCCATGGTAGTGGGGCCATGTTTGGTGCCTTGATTGTTTCCGGGATTTATGTGGTTCTGGTCTCAGGTTTCTTCTCTAAAATCGCTAACCTTTTCCCATCCATTGTGACGGGATCTGTCATTACGACCATTGGTTTGACATTGATTCCAGTCGCCATTGGAAACATGGGAAACAATGCTGAAGAACCAACGGTTCAAAGTTTGATTTTGGCCGTGATTACCATTCTCATCATACTTGTGGTCAACATCTATACAACAGGCTTTATCAAATCTATTTCTATTTTGATTGGGTTGATTGTTGGGACAGCTATCGCAGCTTCAATGGGCTTGGTGGACTTCGCACCTGTAGCACAAGCTCCAGTCGTTCACGTTCCAACGCCATTCTTCTTTGGAGTTCCTAAGTTTGAAATCACTTCAATTGTCATGATGTGTATCATAGCAACTGTTTCCATGGTCGAATCGACTGGTGTCTATCTTGCCCTATCAGATATTACAAAAGATCCAATTGATAGTACGCGCCTTCGTAATGGCTACCGTGCTGAAGGATTGGCCGTCCTTCTTGGCGGTATCTTCAATACCTTCCCATACACTGGATTCTCACAAAATGTCGGCTTGGTGAAATTGTCTGGTATCAAGACACGCCTTCCAATCTACTACGCGGCTGGTTTCCTCGTTCTTCTTGGTCTCCTGCCTAAGTTTGGAGCTTTGGCGCAAATCATTCCAAGTCCAGTACTTGGTGGAGCTATGCTAGTCATGTTTGGTTTTGTGTCTATTCAAGGGATGCAGATCCTTGCGCGTGTTGATTTTGAGCACAATGAGCACAATTTCCTCATCGCAGCTGTATCGATCGCAGCAGGGGTAGGATTGAACAACAGCACCCTCTTTAATGGCCTACCAAGTGCCTTTAAAATGTTCTTTGCAAACGGAATTGTTGTTGCCAGTGTCTTGGCTATCATTCTGAACGCCATCTTAAACCGCAACAAAAAATAATCTAAATAAACTGAGGATCCGTTAGATCTTCAGTTTTTTAATTTTTTTGACATTTAAGGAGACATATAGTAGAGTGGTAAGAGAAAATTTCACCATGATAAGAAGAGAGTATCATCCATGTATCTAACCCATCATTTTAAAGAGCGCTTGCGTTTGTTTATCAGTCTATTTATTCCTCTCCTGGTTTATCAACTCGCCAACTACTCTGCTAGTTTTGTTGATACAGCCATGACGGGGCAATACAATACCTTGGACTTAGCAGGAGTCTCGACTGCCACTAGTCTCTGGAACCCCTTTTTTACTTTTTTAACGGGGATTGTATCAGCTTTAACACCAATTATCGGTCATCATTTAGGGCAGGGGAATAAAAAACGAATAGCTTCTGATTTTTATCAATTTATCTATCTCTCTTTCATGATGGCTGTCCTCTTGATTGCTTTTGTCTTGCTGATATCACCGATTGTCCTAAGAAAAATCGGTCTAGAAAGTGTCGTAGCTGGGATAGCGACCCGTTATTTAGCCTTTCTCTCTCTGGGGATTTTGCCTCTTTTACTCTTTAGTGTGGTCCGTTCCTTGCTGGATACCTTGGGCCTCACTCGCTTGTCCATGTACCTCATGCTCCTTTTATTGCCTTTAAATGCAAGTTTCAACTACATGTTGATCTATGGAGCTTTTGGTCTACCTAAGCTAGGAGGAGCAGGAGCAGGACTGGGCACATCCTTAGCTTACTGGGTTCTCCTCATCATTGCTTTCTTGATTTTTTTCAAACATCCTAAAGTAGCTATCTACCAACTATGGAATATCCAACCTCTCAACCTCAAAGAGATGAAAGAGACAATCCGACTCGGCTTACCGATTGGAGGGATTGTGTTTGCAGAAGTGATTATTTTCTCTGTAGTGGGCTTGCTCATGGCTAAATTCCCATCTATGACCATTGCCAGTCACCAGTCGGCTATGAACTTCTCAACCCTTATGTACGCTTTCCCAGCTAGCATCTCCAATACCATGGCCATTATTGTATCCTTTGAGATTGGGGCTGGTCGTCCCGATGTCGTTCGTCAATATTGCCGGATTGGACGCTGGACAGCCTTTGGGTTTTCCATCTTTACCCTTACTTTCCTCTATCTGTATCGCTATCAAGTGGCGGGTCTCTATGGAAGTGACTCAGAATTTATTCATCAGACAGCAATTTTCATGACCTATAGCCTGCTGTTCCAAATAGCAGATACAGTCGCAGCACCGATTCAAGGGATTCTTCGGGGGTACAAGGATACTACCGTTCCCTTCTTACTTGGTGTCTTTAGTTACTGGTGTGTCTCTATTCCCTTGGGGATCTTTTTAGACCATGTCACTAACCTAGGTCCGTATGCTTACTGGATTGGCTTAATTTCTAGCATTGTCGTTAGTGGTATTTGTTACCAGATGCGACTATGGCAGATTCAAAAGAAATACCAAATTTCTTAAAAGAGGCTGGGACAAAAGTCCTAGCCTCTCAATTGTCTTTGGATTATCGAGCAAAACGCAGTGGTTGAGTGGGCTCTACTACGCTGATTTCATCAGCTTTTACAGCCCTACTCAACTGTGCGGAGGTGGGACGACGAAATCGAATTCTAACGAATTACCAATTTCTGTCCCACTCTCTTATTTAGTGCGCATCTCACCTTGAGGGAAGTAGGTTCCTTCAGGCATATCATTGATAATGACATGAACAGCAGATTGGGGAGCACCTGTATTCCGAACGACAGCCTCGGTTACTTCCTTGGCCAAAGCTTTCTTTTGTTCCAAGGTGCGCCCTTCGAATAAATCAATACGTACAAATGGCATTGCGCCACCTCCTTCATAAATCTTAACCTTATTTTATCACATTTTAGGATACAAAGCTGGGCAAAAATATGGTAAAATATAATGAAATACTTTTAGAGAGAACAGAAGGAAAATGGCACAATTATATTATAAATATGGGACTATGAACTCAGGTAAAACCATCGAAATTTTGAAGGTAGCCCATAATTATGAAGAGCAAGGCAAGGGCGTCGTCATCATGACTTCCGCAATCGACACGCGTGATGGAGTGGGAGTAGTTTCTAGCCGGATCGGTATGAAACGAGAAGCCATGGCCATCGAAGACGAGACAGATATCTTCGGTTATATCCAAAGGCTAGAAAAGAAACCTTACTGTGTCTTAATCGATGAAGCTCAGTTTCTCAAACGCCATCATGTTTATGACTTGGCGAGAGTCGTTGATGAACTAGATGTGCCCGTCATGGCTTTTGGCCTCAAAAATGATTTCCGAAACGAACTATTTGAGGGTTCTGAACATTTGCTGTTGCTAGCGGACAAGATCGAAGAAATCAAGACCATCTGCCAATACTGTTCTCGTAAAGCGATCATGGTTTTGCGCACTCAAGCGGGCAAACCCGTCTATGATGGAGAACAAATCCAAATTGGTGGACACGAGACCTATATCTCGGTTTGCCGCAAACATTATTTTGATCCAGATGTACCAACTGAAAGCGTCTAGAATGTTTTAGAGAGGATAATAATGTCTATTTGTTTAAAAGATATTACAATAGAGAATTATTTTGACGTTTTGAATCTAGAAGTTCATCCAAATCAAAGGAATTTTATTGCATCCAATTCTATTAGTTTAGCTGAAGCCTATGTATATGATAAAAATGGTGATTTTATAGCTCCCTTAGCAGTTTATGATAAGGAAGTATTAGTTGGTTTTGTTATGATTGCCTATGACCAGAAAATTGGGATCAGCAAAGGGAACTACTTGTTATTTCGTTTTATGATCGATAAACGATTTCAAGGTTTAGGCTATTTTAAACCGACTATGGATGCAGTCATTGACTTTGTTCGAACAGAGCCAGCTGGAAAAGCAACAAGTCTTTGGTTATCTTATGAACCGGAAAATAATCAAGCGAGATATTGCTATCTCCATTATGGATTTAAAGAAACTGGCGAAGTCATAGAAAACGAAATTGTAGCAATCTATGATCTAACAACCAAGAATTAAGGAGCAAACATGAATATCTATGATCAACTACAAGCTGTAGAAGACCGATACGAAGAATTAGGAGAATTATTGAGTGACCCAGATGTGGTCTCTGATACCAAACGCTTTATGGAGCTTTCAAAAGAAGAGGCATCCACTCGTGATACGGTGACAGCCTACCGTGAGTACAAGCAAGTCCTTCAAAATATCGTCGATGCTGAAGAAATGATTAAAGAATCAGGCGGAGATGCGGACTTGGAAGAAATGGCTAAGCAAGAGCTAAAAGATGCTAAGGCTGAAAAAGAAGAATACGAAGAAAAACTGAAAATCTTACTTCTTCCAAAAGATCCAAACGATGACAAGAATATTATCTTGGAAATCCGTGGAGCAGCAGGAGGAGACGAAGCACAATTGTTTGCTGGTGACCTCTTGCAGATGTACCAAAAATACGCGGAAAGCCAAGGTTGGCGCTTTGAAGTCATGGAAGCTTCCTACAATGGCGTTGGTGGGATCAAAGAAGTCGTGGCCATGGTCTCTGGTCAATCGGTTTATTCGAAACTCAAGTATGAATCTGGTGCCCACCGAGTGCAACGGGTTCCTGTGACAGAAAGCCAAGGGCGTGTCCATACCTCAACTGCCACAGTTCTGGTCATGCCAGAAATCGAAGAAGTCGAGTACGACATTGATCCAAAAGACCTTCGGATTGATATCTACCACGCATCTGGTGCGGGTGGACAGAACGTCAACAAGGTCGCAACAGCCGTTCGTATCGTCCACTTGCCTACCAACATCAAGGT
>NZ_CAJPOU010000019.1 GCF_905372335.1 Streptococcus sp. A12 | reverse complement strand
CACTTGCCATGACCGTCAGGGTATCCGAGATTTCTTGGAACATCTGACGCTCTGTCTTTTCCCCACGGAAGATCTGGTTGTAAAGAATCCCGTCCTTGATAAAGAGCACGCGCTTGGCCCGAGCTGCCGCTGCGGTTGAATGAGTCACCATGAGGATGGTTTGGCCCATGGTATTGATATCTTCAAAGACGTCTAGCAAAGCAGCCGAGGACTTAGAATCTAGCGCCCCTGTTGGCTCATCCGCAAGGAGGATTTCAGGTGAGGTGATGATGGCACGCGCTACGGCCACCCGTTGCTTTTGCCCACCAGAGATTTCGTAAGGGTATTTTTCAAGCAGTTGGTGAATGCCCAACTCTCGACTCACGCTATCCACCTTGCTCATCATTTCCTTGACCGGTCTGCGAGAAAGAACTAGAGGCAAGAGGATATTGTCCTTGACAGACAAGGTATCGAGCAGGTTGAAATCTTGAAAGACGAAGCCTAGTTTTTCGCGACGGAAGCTCGAAGCGTCCTTGTTCTTGATGGTTGAGGTGTCCGTGCCATTGAGGTAGACCCGCCCTTCCGTCGGCTGGTCCAGCATAGCCAGGATATTGAGGAGGGTCGATTTCCCAGATCCTGATTCCCCCATGATAGCCACGTACTCACCCTTTTCCACGGTGAAGTGGATATCCTTTAGGGCTTCGACTTGCGTTCCTTGGAAGCGGGTTTTGTAGATCTTTTTGATATGTTGAACGTCTAGTAATGACATGTTTTTCTCCTTTTACTAGTAGATCAAGAAAAATTCTTGGGTTTGTTGTAGGACTTGGCGACCAAATTCTACCTTTTCCAGATCAGTTTGGATATATGGTTTCTTAATCTTTTTGGGTTGTTTCATCCATTTCAAGAGTTTCATTTTCTTGACCTCCTTCATTTGATAAGACTATTGTAAAGAAAATAAAAGGCGGTCACCATAACCTAACCTTTCATTTTTTAAATCTAACCTTACATTTTTGTCATTTTCATATAAAAGAGAACCTTAGGGAGAGAATCATTAGTATCGGCGAGTTCCCCTAATCCATCACCAATTTCTTCTCCTCAAAACGTATGGCAACAGTCGTCCCTTGGCCAACTTGTGAGGTCATCTGGAGTTGATGCCCTAGCTGGTCTGCAATCTTCTTAGATAGGTAGAGGCCTAGTCCAGAAGATTGCTGGGTCAAATGCCCATTGTAACCAGAAAAGCCTCGCTCAAAGACACGGAGTATGTCGCTATCCTTGATTCCAATCCCACTATCTTTGATATAAAGGGTCTGGTCTTTGAAATAGATCTCAATCCCGCCAGTGCTGGTATACTTAAGGCTATTCGACAGCAATTGCTCGATGATGACCAAGAGCCACTTGCGATCGGTGATGACCCTAGCATCCAAGTCATGCAGATCCACCGTCAAGCCCTTTTGGATGAAGAAAATGGCATACTTTCGTACGACTTCTTTGACCAAGTCCTCTAGCGACACGCGCTTCAAGACCAGATCATCGTGAAAGCTTTCGAGTCTCAGATACTGGAGGACCACATTGGCATAGGAGTCAATCTTAAAGAGCTCCTGCTCCATTTGCTTTCTCAGGTCGCTGTCTTTTATATTTTGAACCAAGAGTTGGCTAGCCGCAATGGGGGTCTTGATCTGGTGGACCCAAAGGGTATAGTAATCCATCAAATCATTGTAGGTCTCTATGCTCACTGTGGTCTGCTCACGCTGGGCTTGCAGACTTTCTGCCAGCTTCTGACTCAAGACCTTTTCTAGAGGAGTCTCAGGTGTCCCCTCCCCATAAAGCACTTCCTTCCGATAGGCCTGATAGCCAACTGCCATATCCCACATGACGAAGAGAAGGGTCAAAAAAGCCAAAATCCCCGTCAGGTAAAGAAGAAAATGACGGTAGCCTTCGAATATATAGGCAAACAAGAGGAGGGAAGAAAGGAGTAAGCCGAGCAAATAGAGATAGCGACGATGGGCAAGCAGATAATGTTTGATAAAAAAAATTCGATTACCCATTGCTCAACCCGTACCCTATCCCTTTTTTCGTTTCGATAAAATGTTCCAGTCCTGCTTCTTCAAGTTTCTTCCGGAGTCTAGCTACATTGACCGAGAGGGTATTGTCATCAATAAAGAAATCACTGTTCCACAGTTCCTTCATCAGGTCATCCCGAGCCACTACACTTCCAGCCTTCTCAAACAGGATACGAAGGATTTGAAATTCATTCTTGGTTAGATTGACCACTTCTCCCTCGTAGACCAGATCCATGGATTTGAGATTGAGGATAGCACCCCGGTGTTCTAACAAATCTTGATCAGTCCCAAACTCATAAGAGCGGCGAAGGAGTCCCTGGATTTTCGCCAGGAGGACATTGGGATCAAAAGGCTTGGTCACATAGTCATCTCCTCCCATATTGATGGCCATGACGATATCCATGGCTTGATCGCGTGAGGATAAAAACATGATCGGCACTTTAGACACCTTGCGGATCTCCTGGCACCAGTGATAGCCATTATAAAGAGGAAGACCGATATCCATCAAAATCAAGTGAGGATTGGTCTGGACAAAGGTGCCCAGTACATCCATAAAATCATCAACTGCAATGACTTCAAAGCCCCACTGCTCCATGATGATCTTCACTTGTTGGCGAATGGTTTCATCATCTTCGACAAGAAGAATTTTGTGCATGCTCTTTCCTGCTCTTTCTTACTAGAATGTTACCCTTTCATTATATCAAATTATCCAAGAAGCATACATATTTTTCGACAGCATAGCATAGAGGTCATCAATTTCCTATTTTTACTAAGGGGCTTTTCAGGTATTTTATGCTATACTGAACATACAGATACAAAGGAGAATCCCATGTCCACGATTTTTGATTATCTAGACCATGTCACCTATGATTCCATCTATGATCGCCCCTTTAAGGAACTCGATGTCCTGGCACTGACGGAGCTGACCTATCTTCCTTTTGATCGGATCGTGCCCCAAGGAGATACGACCAATATTGAAGTCCGCTTGTCTGATGCGACAGAGCTGGTCGATCGGACCACCGATTTTATCGTGACGGACCAGCACTTGCAGTTAGTAGATAGCTTGGCCACTTCAAAACGCTTTAAGAATATCAAACTGCTCAACTATGTCGACGAATACGATCTCGATGTTCAGAAGCAGTTTGCGGCGATGACTTATCGTCTTACCATGGATGTGTATTTAGTTATCTTCAGAGGGACGGATGATACCTTGATCGGTTGGAAGGAAGATTTCCACATGACCTACATGGACCATGTCCCAGCTCAGAGACGTGCAGCCAGCTACCTACAACATGTCATGAAGGAGTTTCCAAAAGGACGCTTCATGGTAGCCGGACACTCCAAAGGGGGCAATCTCGCAGCCTACGCCTGCTCCTACCTTCCTGATCAGCTGTCCGAACAAGTCCATGCCATTTACTGTTACGACGCTCCAGGTCTCAACAAGTCTATTATCGAAACAGAAGGCTACCAACGAATCGCACACCTCATTCATCGCTTTGTCCCACAAGGATCCATCGTCGGCATGATGCTAGAAGTCCCAGAGCCTGCTACGATTGTTAAAAGTCGAGCTTTTGGTGGCTTTGCCCAGCATGACGCCTTTACTTGGATGGTTGAAAAGGATGGATTTGTGACACTGGATCAAACCAGTCCCGATAGCCAGCAGATGGACCAAACCTTAAAACAGTGGGTACAAGAAGTCCCTGATAACCAACTTAAGAAATTTTTCGATACCTTCTTTGGCCTCTTCTTGGATGCAGGCATTACTTCAATCAATGATTTGATGAACTTGAATAATTTCTCCAAGATCAAAGAGATCTTTCAAAATGCTCAGGACCTAGACCCCACCGAGCGTGAAATGTTGGAACGTCTAGCCAAGCAACTCATCGACACCCGTGTCCAAGCATGGAAAAAATGGCAAACAGTCCCCCGTATCCTCGTTCAAATGGCTGCATTTTTCAAGCGAAAACAAGCAGTCGAGGCCACCTCACCACTGCTCCTTGAGCATAAAGATTGACAAATTCACCTCTCTCTTATATAATGTAACAATATCGTTTACATCGAATGGTGTAAACGAATTTTTTATATAGAAAGAGAATCATATGAAATCAATCAAAGGAATAACCCTTATCGTAGCCAGCTTAGCCCTGACCATCTTTGCTTGGCTCTCGTCCGGAATAAGCAATTTTCTCATACCTGGACTAGCTTTGACTACCCTATCTTGGACCTTCTTATTAACAACCCGCTCAGCACATTTGGAAGTCCTCTTTCATGGGATTGAAAACATGTACGCCATTCACAAAGTCATGGCTGTCTTCTCACTGATTCTTCTGGCTTTCCATAATATCAGCATGGGTGGCCTGTGGGGATCTCACCTAGCTGCTCAGTTGGGTAACATAGGGATTGATCTTTTTGTCAGCATCGTCTTAGTTGCTTTTCTGGGAAAATTTCTCAAATATGAAACCTGGCGTTGGATTCATCGCATGGTTTACTTAGCCTACATCTTTGGTCTCCTTCACGTTTACATGATGATGGGGGCACTCCTGACCCAACCTAGCCTTTTGTCTTTCGTTGTTGGCTTCTTTGCCATCCTCGGTCTAGCAGCTGGATTCTATATCATTTTCCTCTACCAAATCATAGCCTTCCCTTATCTTGGAAAAATCATCGGACTTAAACACCTCAACAACGATACTACAGAGATCGAAATCCAACTCAGCCAAGCCTTTAGCTACGAATACGGCCAATTTGCCTTTCTAAAAATCCATCAAAAAGGATTTGAAAAAGCTCCTCACCCCTTCTCCATTTCAGGCGGTTCAGGCAATCGAATTTTCTTTACGATTAAGGCTTCAGGAGATTATACCCAGCAAATCTATAACGAACTTCAACTAGGCACTCGGGTTAGTATCGACCGTGCCTATGGGCATATGTTGCTAAAAGAAGGTCGAGACCAACAGGTTTGGATCGCTGGAGGGATTGGGATTACTCCTTTCATCTCCTACCTTCGTGAAAAGAAAGATCTCCAACAGCAAGTCAGCTTCTATTATTCCTATAGTGGTGAAGAAAATGCTGTCTACCTTGATTTCCTCAGAGAATATGCAGAACAAAATCCCAACTTAGACCTTCATATTGTCAATAGTCAAGAAGAGGGTTATCTAGACTTCAGCAACTATCCATTTACAGATGATAACACAATTTTTATGTGTGGACCGACAAAAATGATGGAGGCATTTGCCCAAACCTTTAAGAAGATCAATCCAAAAGCAGAACTCATCTATGAAGGATTTAGTTTCAAATAAAAAGAAAACCAATCCCTTCAACACCTAGTGATAAACAATTGAAGTAAAATAAAACCCAGGAAATTGAATTTTCTGGGTTTTTCGCTTTTTATTGGCGATAGAAGTATTGATCCGCTGGATAGTTCCCAGCTGATTGGGTAACAACCAAGCGAGGTTTGCTCTTATCTGACTGGTCTCCATCAGGATTTTCAAAACCAATCTTAAAGAGGCCAACTGCCACTCCTGTTTCTCCCACACGTAGATCTACATAAGGAACTTTACTTGTCTTATCCGAGTTCGGCACTGCTTTTAATCTTCCTTGACCTTTCACAGTTCCATCTTCTTGGATGACCATCTCCTGGCCTTTAGCGTTGCGCCATGTCCCTGCCAGACTTGAGAAATCTCCACTATTGATGGCCGCAATATCAAGGTCTGCTTCCTTCTTAGGCTCTGGGTAGGCTTCCCACCATTTGTCTTGGTAGGCTTGGAAGGAGGCTTGATGGTAGAAGATGCGTCTCAAAGGCAACACGACACCATCCGGACCTTGAACATTTTCAGGAATCAAGGTGACAACCAATTCCTGACCAGGAGTTTCTCCACTTGTACCAGCTTGGACAAAGTAAACCTGATAGGTCGATCCAGCTTTCTTCGGTTTCTTATCTTTATTAAGGACAAATTGGACATTGCTAGCTCCACTCCAGAAGCTCCATCCCTTATCCTGATCAGAGTAGATAGAAGGAAAAACAGTAGTCCGGTGATTGTAATAATCTTCTGGACTATAGCCATACAACTTAAAGCCAGAATCTGCAATCTGCTTTTCAATCGATTCGTTGGAATAGCTTCCCGCGAAAGTTGTCAAATCTCCATCCAATACCGCATCATCTGGATTCGTCGACTTGAAAAAATCCTTCCGATTGGCAAAGACCATCTCATGTTCGGGGTCTTTATCTGACATGGTTACCGTAATGAGGGGATCCTTATCTGATTGGTATTTAAAGATACGCACAGTGACGGTAAAATCAGTATTCCCATCAGACTTTTTCATCTGGCTAGTAGAAACTTTATTGGCACCTTCAACTTTGAAATCTGTTGAAAAAGTTGCTGAAACAGCACCATCATCTGTTTGATAATCAATTTTCCAAGATTTCCCATTTTTCTGAATCTTAGCTTTGTCACGCGCATTAGATACATATTCACCAGACAGATCGATGGCTTTTTCCTTAGATGAAGACGAGGTCTTCGAAGTCTGGTTGAACTCTTTTTGATGATCCGGTTGAATATTGGAGCTAGAGTAGAGATAGACTCCTCCGATTAGAACCACTGCACTCACAAAAGCGATGATCATCCAAAGATATTTCTTATCTAACTTTTTGATCATTTCAACACCTCCTTGAAATGGTAGTACCTAATAGTATACCTTAAATTCTATTTAAAGCAAATTTTGACTGAAATTCATAAATTTTTTATTGTTTTTCGATACTTTTTTATTGACTTATTTTTTATAAGGAGTATACTATAAGTGAAAAATAAATAAACTTCAAGGAGGCTTGCGATGAAAAACTCAAAAACCTTAAAAAATGTCATTGAAGTCTTAACGGCTTTCATTTACTTCTGTGGCTTTATGACCCTGGCTGCACTGGTCGTCCACCTGCTTTCCCGGATGGGAGTGTTTAAAGATCTCATTCAAACTGGACGCTTGTCCTTTGAGGTAAATGGCATCCAGCTCTTCCCCAAACATCTGCAACCCCTCTGGCAGTTGCTCTTCCCACTAGTCTCAAGCGCTATTTATATTTTTCTTCTCCTCACCATTCGCAGCTTCCTCCAAAATCTCTACCAAGAAAAGATCTTTTCACACTCCAACATTGCTCTTTGCAACCGAGCTTGGAAGATTCTCTTGGTCTTGTCCTTTATGTCTGGTACACTTGAGACCAGCGGCAATGCTTATCTCCTTCCCTTCACCTTCCAATTTACCTTTAACACAGGGCTGCTCCTTGCCGTTCCAATCGTCTGGGTCCTTGGCAAGATTTTAGAGAGAGGGATTGAGATTGCTGAAGAAAATGAGCTAACCATTTAAGGAGGGTGCCATGATTATCGTCAATCTAGATGTCATGCTGGCCAAGCGAAAAATGAAATCCAACGAGCTAGCCGACAAAATCGGCATCACGACTGCCAACCTCTCCATTCTCAAGACAGGTAAGGCCAAAGCCATCCGCTTCACCACCCTTGAAGCCATCTGCAAAGAACTCGACTGCCAACCCGGAGACATCCTGGAATACCGGCCAGATGAATAGGAAATGTATTAAGTAATGTAATCGGAGACTTTCCTTAGGTGAGGACGGACAGTAGCGAATCCCTTTGGGATTCCATACCTAAGATTTGAGCCTACTGTCTCAAATCTTCCGAGAGTTTGAAACGAAAATGTTTCAGACTCTTTTCTCACTGCGGAAGTCTCCATTAACATTCATTACTAATAGGACTCATCTACCATCCTTGTAAAATTCAATGATGGGAACCATATCAATACAAGAAAAGCACTCCCGCGGGAGTGCTTTTTTATCTATGTTTACCCGATGATGCTTCCATTTGGAACAGATGGATCAACAGTTAAGACTGTTAATTGATCCCCGTGTTCTGCGGAAAGAATCATGCCTTGGCTGACATATTTCTTCATCATCTTACGTGGTTTGAGGTTGGCCACGATTTGAAGTTTCTTGCCGACCAATTCTTGTTCATTTGGATAGAATTGAGCGATACCTGAGAGGATTTGACGATCTTCACCGTCACCAGCGTCAAGGCGGAAGCGAAGCAGTTTGTCTGATCCTTCGACGCGTTCCACTTCTTTGACCTCTGCTACACGGATTTCAACCTTGTCAAAGTCTTCAAATTTGATCTCATCTTTTTCAGACTTGAGTTCCACTTCTTCTGGAATCCATTCTTTTTCTTGTGGCTTGCCTGCAGTCATTTGAGATTGGATGTAGGCAATTTCTTCTTCCATGTCAAGACGTGGGAAGATTGGAGTTCCTTTGGCAACCACTGTGACATTTTCAGGGAAGCCTGCTAAAGTCAAGTTTTCAAGATCAAAGTCCAAGCCCAAACCAAGTTGTTCCATGATGGCATTTGAGGTGTTCATCATAAATGGTTGGATCAAATGAGCCACAACACGAAGGCTAGCTGCCAAGTGAGCCATGACTGCTGCCAATTGTTCCTTGTCACCATCTTCTTTAGCGAGGACCCAAGGAGCTGTCTCATCAATGTACTTGTTGGTACGAGAGATGATGTTCCATACGGCTTCCAAAGCGCGTGGGTAATCCACCGCATTCATTTGCTTGTGGTATTCTGCGATGTTTTCTTCAACCACCTTAGCCAAATCAGCATCAAATGCAGTGACATTTTCGACATAAGCTGGAACTTGACCACCAAAGTATTTGTTAATCATGGCTACCGTCCGGTTGAGGAGGTTTCCAAGGTCATTGGCCAATTCATAGTTGATACGAGCCACGTAGTCTTCTGGTGTGAAGGTCCCATCAGAACCAACTGGAAGGCTACGCATGAGGTAGTAACGGAGTGGATCCAAGCCGAAGCGTTCCACCAACATTTCTGGGTAGATGACATTCCCTTTAGACTTAGACATCTTGCCGTCTTTCATGACAAACCAACCATGGGCAATCAAACGTTCTGGCAATTTAACATCCAACATCATGAGAAGAATTGGCCAGTAGATGGAGTGGAAACGAAGGATGTCTTTTCCGACCATGTGGAAGACAGTTCCGTTCCAGAACTTGTCAAAGTTGCCATGCTCATCTTGGTCATAACCAAGAGCTGTCACGTAGTTAAGAAGGGCATCAATCCATACATAGACCACGTGTTTTGGATTCGATGGAACTGGCACACCCCAGGTAAAGGTGGTACGAGATACCGCCAAGTCTTCCAAACCTGGCTCGATGAAGTTTTTCAACATTTCATTGAGACGGCCATCTGGCGTGATGAAATCAGGTTGGGATTTGAAAAATTCAACCAAGCGATCTTGGTATTTGCTGAGGCGAAGGAAGTAAGATTCTTCAGAAACCCATTCTACTTCGTGGCCTGATGGGGCTACCCCACCGATAACCTTCCCATTCTCATCACGGTAAACCTCAGCCAATTGGCTTTCTGTAAAGAACTCTTCATCAGATACTGAATACCAACCAGAGTACTCACCCAGGTAGATGTCGTCTTGTGCCAGCAAGCGTTCAAAGACTTGGGCCACCACTTTTTCATGGTAATCGTCTGTCGTACGGATGAATTTATCATATGAGATATCGAGCAATTGCCAGAGTTCTTTCACTCCAACCGCCATCCCATCTACATAAGCTTGTGGTGTAATCCCAGCTTCTTCTGCTTTCTGCTGGATCTTTTGCCCGTGCTCATCGAGACCAGTCAAGTAGAAAACATCGTAGTTCATCATGCGTTTGTAACGTGCCAAGACGTCACAGGCGATGGTTGTGTAAGCTGAACCAATATGCAATTTACCAGATGGGTAATAGATAGGAGTTGTGATGTAGAATGATTTTGTCATTTTCTTTTCCTTTCAAGGCTAATGAAACCTTATGTAATAACACTTCATTATATCATTTTTAGGAGTCCCTGAAAACCAAAAAACAGCTAGGTCTGCGACGGACAAACAAAAAAGCTGACCGAAGTCAGCTTTCTATGATTGATAACGAATCCCGCTATCTTACTTTCCAAGATAGTATTCAGAAACTACGTTCAATTTTTCGTCAAATTCGAATACCAATGGTGGGAAGTTAGGGATTTCCACATCCATGATTTCGTCGTCTGACAATTGTTTGATGTGTTTTACAAGGGCACGGATTGAGTTACCGTGTGCTCCTACGAATACGTTTTTACCATCTTTAAGAGCTGGAGCGATTTTATCTTCCCAGAATGGAAGAGCGCGTTCCAAAGTCACTTTCAAGTTTTCAGCATCTGGAATCACTGAGTCGTCAAGTGAAGCGTAACGACGGTCAGTGTGTGCTGAGTGCTCATCATCGCGATCCATGTTTGGAGGCAATACATCGTATGAACGACGCCAGATGTGAACTTGCTCATCACCAAATTGTTCAGCAGCTTCAGCTTTGTTTTTACCAGTCAAACCACCGTAGTGACGTTCGTTCAAGCGCCATGATTTTTCAACTGGAACCCACAATTGGTCAGAAGCTTCAAGAGCCAAGTTAGTTGTTTTGATCGCACGTTTCAATACTGAAGTGTAAGCTTGGTCAAATTCAATACCAGCTTCTTTGATCAATTTACCAGCGTCGATCGCTTGTTGTGTACCTTTTTCAGACAAATCAACATCAGCCCAACCAGTGAAAAGGTTAGCTTTGTTCCATTCAGACTCACCGTGGCGAGCAAAAACCAATTTTACCATTAGATGGATCTCCTTTTTATTCTCCGAGGTTTCCCCCGTTTATCTATTTTATTCTACTAGATTTTCAGTAAAAAATCTAGTGGCGACCATAGAAAAGTGCAATTTCTCACAAAAAAGAGCCTAACGGCTCTGGTTTGAAAATGAGGAATGTTTCTTCTTTCACTTAGACAGGCTACTCTGTTGCTTGATTCTCTTCAGTCAAGGAATTTCGTTGTTCAATCATTTTTCTGATATCTTTTAAATCACTATACATATGAACCATATAAATTAGCATACAAAGATAAACACCAAACCCCAAATTATAATAAACTTTTTGAATTGTTAATGAAAATGCAGCATATATTAGAATAACACTACAAGATAGGTGAATCAAAAAAGATTGCAGGCTAGCCAAAAATGGATACCCCTTTTTTTCAAAAGAATCATGAATAAAATAGGCTATAACAGGTAAAACAATTAATAGTATGAGAGAAATAATAAAGTAAGAATTCACCACACCTTTAAATTCTTGCCCCCAAAATACTGAGTTGCTTTTTCGAAATAGAAAAACCTGTGAATCATCAGAATACGAATAATAAAGACCATTCAAAAATGGAAATCCAACAATTGATAGAACTAGAACAATATACAACGCAAGCTCCCAGACTAAACTAAGATTACTTTCTTGTTTTG
This sequence comes from Streptococcus sp. A12, assembly GCF_905372335.1. Taxonomy (GTDB): domain Bacteria; phylum Bacillota; class Bacilli; order Lactobacillales; family Streptococcaceae; genus Streptococcus. The sequence continues at coordinate 18,108 of NZ_CAJPOU010000019.1, read as the reverse complement.
TTTCTGACATCTTTAATTCCTTTCCTTAACCACTCTGTCTTCAATCTCAACCTCATCGAAATTCGAATCTGTCACAGTTCCTAAGACATAGAGACCATTTGGCAAACTCGATGTTTGTACAATCGCTTCTAATTCATCCTTAAATCGGATATGATCCCTCTTCACACCTTTAGGTAATGTCACTTGAACATATAGGACATCATTATCTAAAGCTTCTTTTACCGGAAAACCATACCATCCTCCAAGAACATTCCGTCCCTTCTTCGCCGATTGTTTCTCGTAATCTTCAAGCCAATGTATCCCGCCAATATACTTTATTTTACTTGAAATACCAAGTTTTAATTCAACCTTAGATCCTTTTAAGATAGAATTTTGATCTATTTTTTTCTTTAATTCCTGCTCCAACTTTTTTCTCTCAGGATTCAATTCTAGGGCTTTTTCAAGAATGGGTACATACGTGCTAGGAGGCTCACTATACATTCCTATTGAATCACCAAGCAATCCAAAACGTACTTCTTTAGCTACAGGTGGATAATATGGCAAAATGACTTGTTCCAACATCATTTGTTTCTTCAATGGAATAGAGACGACTTTCCCATTAATCGTTTCAGAATAGATATAATTAGCATTAATCACTAGTTTTGTTTCACTTGTAAGCGAAAGGCTCGTGATCCGAACCTCTCCTGTATAATGATTATTCCTGTAGATTTCCTTGATATTTGATTCTAAATTTTTATAGAAACAAATACATAAAAGGATAAAAAAACCAACAATGACCAGTAAACTTTTTAGTTTTTCACTCTTTATCTTCATTTTTTAAATCTTTCTATAAGTCCTTATCTCACAAACATTGTTACCCTATCCAACTATATGAGGGACCGTTTTCAAGAAAAAGAAAGACCATATAGCACCAATCATAAAAATGGTCACTGCTGCTAAGGCATAGACCTGCCACATTTTCCAAGAAAAATTCTCCAGCTTTTTCATCTCGTTCTCCTATTGTTTGATTACAGAAGTATATTATATCATGATTTTCACTATTTTTCTTTCACTATCCTGGTGTCGTTATGATATACAAAAAAGAGCCTGATGGCTCCTTTTTCATTTTTTCTACTGTTGCTTCTGGCATTCCGGACAAAGGCCATAAACTGTGGTTTGGCACTTGGTAATGACGTAGCCACTTTTTTCTCTCGCTTCTGCTCTCACGTCTGGAACTTCGATATCAATATCATCAATCTTCCCACAAGACTCACAAATCAGATTTAAATGATCGTGTCCCATAAAGTCAAAGTAGGTCGTGGTGTCATTGCGTACTTTTATTTCTGAAACAAAGCCTTCTTCAATAAGGACCTTGAGATTGTTATAAACGGTTGCCAGACTCATATTGGGAAAGGCTGGTTTCAAGTCCTGATAGATGGCATCCGCACTTGGATGTTCCTGGCTTTTGACAAGATAGGAAAGGACTGCCCGACGCGTCTCTGTAATCCGTACAGATTTTTCACGCAGGTGTTGCAATACATCTTCCACTTTTTCTTGTTGAATGGAATCGAGTGTTAAACAAGCTAGCATGGTCTTTCCCCTTTCTGTCTCTTCTTTAAAACTATTATATCACGAATACTACATTTTGCCTAATTAGAATGTTTGTAAATAAGGAAAAGTGCAGGATTAAATCAGCTCGAATCAAGCTCCATTACTCCCACACTTTTTTATATCTAATCTTAACTTCCCCAATTAAAGATCCATCTCATGGTTCCTAGTAAAATTTTGACAAAGAGGAACATAAAGAAGAGTTCCGCGACAAACCAGAGACCTTTCAATAGATAAAGAATTGGCTTAATCATGAGCAGAACAAAGATTCCAACAATCCATCTCATGATCCACCCTCCATTTCTCACTTTTTTCTATTATACTCCTATTTATAGGCCCTGTCTAGAAACTACTCTAAAACAAAAAGTTCCTTCTAGCAAGCTAGAAGGAACCTTTGTAATCACAATTATTTAACTGCGTCTTTAAGAGCTTTACCAGCTTTGAATGCTGGAACTTTAGAAGCAGCGATTTTGATTTCTTTACCAGTTTGTGGGTTGCGACCTTTACGAGCTGCACGTTCACGAACTTCAAAGTTACCGAAACCGATCAATTGAACTTTTTCACCTTTTGAAAGGTATTCTGAAACAGCTGCAAATACAGCGTCAACTGCTGCTGCTGAGTCTTTTTTAGTCAATTCTGTAGCTTCTGCCACTTTTGCGATCAAATCTTGTTTGTTAGCCATTTAACAAATCCTCCAAATTTTTTTAGGTTTTACCCTTAACATCTCTATCATATCTAAAAAATGCTTTTAGGTCAAGTACTAAACTTGTTTTTATCAACATTTATCTAGGAATAAATTCCTTTATTGACGGGCTTCTATGCAAATCGGACGAGAACTGCCCAGGCATCTTCACCAGTGTGAGTTTGAATGATCGAACCTGTCTCCAAAACAGAGATTGGAGCTGCAACCAAAGGCTGTAATTGTGCCTTCATTTGGTTAGCAAAGTCAGGTCCACCAGCATAGGAAATCCCTATCTCAGCGATTTCTTTACCAGATAAGTCTCGTATCAACTCGTCCAACCATTTTTTAAAGGTCTTCTGTCCGCGTCCTTTGACAATCGGTTGCAGTTCATCGTTCTTCATTTCCATGACAACCCGAATATTCAAAAGGGAACTCAATAAACCAGTTACGCGGCCAATCCGGCCTCCTTTCACCAGGTTTTCCAGAGTAGAAACCCCAATGTAGAGTCTAGATTTTTGCTTGACCTCTTCAATGCGGGCTACAATTTCCTCTACGCTAGCTCCTTCTTGAGCCATTTTCGCTGCTTCTACCACTTGGAACTTCATGGCTTGGTCTGTAAAGCTACTATCAATCACCGTGACATCTGCATTGGCTAAGGTAGCGCCTTGACGTGCAGCTTCCACTGTACCAGATAAGGCATGAGACATATGGATCGCAATAATTTGCGCCCCTTCTGCAGCCAAACCTTCGAAGGCTTCCGCAAACACACCTACTGGAGGTTGACTGGTCTTTGGAAGGTTCTTACTGGACTTCATCAACTGAAGGAATTGTCCTTCTGTTAATTCCGCATCTGAATAGAGGACACCGTCCACCATAACAGAGAGGGGAACGATGGTAATTCCGTATTTTTCAACAACTTCAGGCTCAATCGTTACGGATGAGTCTGTAACAATTTTTACTTGTGACATAACATTCCTACAATCTTTTCTTAGATATATCCACTCTATTATATCAAATTTTCTAGGCTTTTGTGGGACAAAGTCCTTTTTACTTAATCATCGATAGCTGCAAAGCCATCATTGACCAAGGCAACATCGGCCTTCATTCCACTTTCATCAAAGAGAATGCCATGGAGGACGCCACCATATACAGCCCCGCCATCCATGCCAATCTTCCCATCTTTGGTCACCCAGAGCTCCTTGGTTCCAATCTTTTGATCCAAGAGATAGTGAACCGGGGTATGGCCGAAAACAATGGTCTTTCCTGTCTGATTCAAAGCTTCATGGAAGGGTTGGCGAATCCAGACCTTTTGGTAATCCGACGTTTCATGCCAATCAGGCAAGGTCAAGTCAAGCCCAGCATGCACAAAAATATAGTGTTCTGTTTCATAGACAAAAGGAAGCGAACGGATGAAAGCGACGAGATCCCCACAAGTCTCTTGCACGCGCCGAGCATCCGCCACGCCATCTACTGGAGCCGTGAGAGGACGACCAAGTAGAGAGTTGATGGTCGTGTCACCACCATTTCGTCGGTAATGGTCATAGCGCTCGGTCGGGTCATCGATCCAGGCTAGAAACATGTATTCGTGGTTCCCAGAGAGGCAGATGGCCCCTTGCTGTTCGACAAAATCTTTGACCAGTTCGATAACCTTACGACTATCTTCCCCACGGTCTATCAGATCTCCGAGAAAAACCAGCTGGGACTGACCATCCCAATGGGTCATCAGTTCCTCTAGCATACCAGCTTTTCCATGAATGTCTCCCACTACGAAATAGCTTTCCATATCGGTTCCTTTCTTCTTAGGACGGCCGTTTTAGCAATTGCTCTGCCTGCATACGGGCTGCTTCTGTCACATCTTCACCAGCTAGCATCTTAGCGACTTCTTCGACCCGTTCTTCATGACTGAGCAAGCGAACGGTCGAAACCGTTGAAAATTCATCGCTCACCTTTTCGATAAAGAATTGGTAATCGGCTACTGCAATGACCTGAGGTAAATGAGAGATGGCTAGCACCTGACCATAACGTCCAATCTTATAAATCTTCGAAGCAATGGCCTGCGCCACCCGACCAGATACCCCTGTATCCACCTCGTCAAAGACAATACTGGTCTTGCCTTCTTTACGGGAAAAGGCTGACTTGATGGCCAACATAAGACGAGACAACTCCCCACCTGATGCTACTTTTACTAAAGGCTTAAAGTCCTCTCCAGGGTTGGTTGAAATATAAAACTCAACCGTTTCGTTACCTTCCCGATTAAACTTAGATGGGGTAAAACGCACTTGGAAACGGGCTTTTTCCATGTAGAGATCCGCCAATTCCTGCTGGATCTCTGCTTCCAGCTCTTGGGCCAAGGCATGACGCCCTTGACTCAGTTCTTTAGCCAAGGCCACCAACTGTCCTTCCATAGACTTGAGTTCTTTTTCCAAGTCTTCAGAAGAGGTTCCCCCTCCTGTTAATAGGCTATATTCCTTGCTAATTTGCTCCAGGTAATCAAGGACATCCTTTACCTGACCACCGTACTTACGAGTAATTGAATGGATCAGGTCTAGTCGAGCTTCCACCTGCATCAAGCGGTTGCCGTCAAAGTCCAAGCCATCTACCAGATCCTCCAAGCGCTTGGTCAAATCCTCCAGAGTATAGTAGGTCTCAGCCATTTGATCAGACAAGGTCTTGTATTCTGCATCATACTCTTCGATACTTTGCAGATCATTCATAGCCGACCGCACATTGCTAAGACTGGAGAAGTCTTCTGCATCCAGCATGGCATAAGCATTGCTTAGGGTATCTGCAATCATCTTATGGTTGAGCAGGCGTTGCCGTTCTTGCTCTAACTGGACATCTTCATCCAGGGACAGGGCTGCCGCCTCGATTTCCGAAATTTGGTATTCCAGCATCTCGATCCGAGCTTGGTTTTCCTGGTTATTTTTTTGGATCTGCAAGACCTGCTTGCGCAAGGACTTATAATTCTCAAAGGTCTCTCTATAGGCCTTCTTAGTCGCAAAAAAAGTATCCTCCCCAAAGCTATCCAGCATTACGATATGCAAGGGAGCCCGCATCAGTTCTTCCTGATCGTGCTGGCCATGAATATCTACCAAATGCTGGCCAACGGCCTTGAGAACGGAGAGGTTAACCATCTGCCCATTGATCCGGCTGACACTCCGACCATTCTGGAAAATTTCCCTGCGAATAATCAACTCCTCTGCCCATTCTAAGCCCTGTTCCTCAAATAACTGCTGAAGGGCAGGATTTTCGTCAATGGCAAAGAGGCCTTCAATCTCAGCCTTAGGAGCTCCGTGGCGGATAACATCGGTCGTCGCCCGGCTCCCCAGCATCATATTCATGGCATCGATAATGATGGATTTTCCTGCTCCAGTTTCACCGGTTAAAACCGTCATCCCTGTCTCAAAATTCAGAGCGATTTCCTCAATGATGGCAAAGTTCTTAATTGAAATTTCTAATAGCATCTCTCTCCTACCATTCCATCAATCGTTGTTCGATAAACTGAGCCTTTTCTTCCGAGCGGGCCACAATCAAAATACTATTGTCGTCTGAAATCATGCTAAAGATGATGTCATCAAAATCTTCTTGTAGATGCCGCTTGACTAGATAGGCTGTCCCTGGGACAAGCTTGAGGTTCAAAAAGCTCCCCATGCGTTCAAAGGATTGAAGATTATTTTCTGCTAATTTTCCACTATGTTGGACGCGTGGCAATTCGTAGACATAGGCTGAACCTTTTAAAGGCGTTTTAATAATCCCCAACTCTTTAATATCGCGGGAAACAGTCGCTTGTGTCGCAGAAATTCCAGCTTCTCTCAGATGTTCGACAATGGCATCCTGAGTACCCACTTTATTTTCTCGGATAAAGCGGCGTATTTTTTCTAATCGGTTTTGTTTACTATTCATGTTTAAAGTCAGTGTGGGCTTTTTCGACAACTGCCGCAAACTCTTGCCGTTGAAGACGATCTTGCCCAGTATTTTTTTCTAAATAAAGTAAAAATTCAATATTGCCATGGCCCCCTTGGATCGGTGAATAATCCACTCCCAAGACGGAGAAGCCATGTTCTAAGGCAAAGCCTTGAACCTGTTCCAGGACGGACAGATGGACCTTGGCATCCTTGATAATCCCATTTTTCCCAATCTGCTCTCGACCAGCTTCAAACTGGGGTTTGACAAGGGCGACCACCTGGCCTCCCTCTTGTAAAATCCCATGGAGGGCTGGCAAGATGAGGTTGAGGGAAATAAAACTAACATCAATGCTAGCAAAGCTTAGGGTTTGCTCAAAATCCTCAGACGTCGCATAGCGAAAGTTGAACTGCTCCATCGAGATGACCCGAGGATCCTGACGAAGCTTCCATGCCAACTGATTGGTCCCTACATCCACTGCATAGACCAAGGCAGCTCCATTTTGGAGCATGACATCCGTAAAGCCCCCTGTAGAAGCTCCAATATCCAGTGTGACCTTATCCTGCAGGTCAATCTCAAAAAGGTCCAAAGCCTTTTCTAACTTGAGACCACCACGACTGACATATTTGAGTTTTTCACCCTTGAGTTTTAATTCTGTCGCTTCATCAATTTTTTCGCCTGGTTTATCGAAGCGCTCGCCGTTATGGACCGCAACGACCAGACCAGCCATCACACCGCGTTTGGCCTGCTCCCGGGTTTCAAAAAGTCCCTGCTTGTAGGCCAGTACGTCAACTCTTTCCTTCGCCATGAATTCTAAGTCTTTCTATAATCTTTTTGATTCCAGTCCCGTCAAAGTCTACCTGCTGAGAGATGCGATTGAGCAAGTCCTCGCAGGCATCTAGCTCCCGATCCAAATAAGCCTGAGCTCCATCTAGACCGAGGAGGGCAGGATAGGTCGATTTTTCAGCTTGCAGATCTTTCTGAGGGGTTTTCCCTAAGGAAGCAAAATCAGCAGTCACATCCAAAATATCATCCCGAATCTGGAAGGCCAAGCCTAAATGGAGGCCAATTTCCTCTAAGAGAGTCGCAACAGCTGGCTCAAGCTCTAAGAGGATCCCTGTTGCTTGGAATGGATAGGCGAGCAGTCGCCCTGTCTTATTGGCATGGATGACTTGCAACTGGTCCAAGGTCAGGCTCGCCCCTTCCCCTTCCATATCCAAGACTTGGCCTGCCACCATCCCAGCTGTCCCTGAAGCATCCGATAACAGGGCAATCAGTTGCACCCTGATAGAAGCTGGAAGGTCTGCCTCTGCCACACAGCCAAAGGCATCTAAGAAGAGCGAGTCTCCTGCTAAGATGGCTAGGTCTTCCCCAAACTTTTTATGGTTGGTCAATTGACCACGACGATAATCATCATTATCCATGGCTGGTAAATCATCATGGATCAAGCTTCCCGTATGAATCATTTCAAGAGCGGCTGCCACCTGAAAATGAGCCTCAAGGATTGGAGCATGAAAGGCCTCCAGCAACTCCAATAAGAGCAAAGGTCGAATCCGTTTCCCCCCTGCATGGACTGAATAGAGGATAGATTCTACCAAGCGGGGAGCGATTTGTTTGGCCTCGTAGAAGCCTTCTATCGCTTTTTCGACCCCTTGCAGTTTTTCTTCTAGAATCATACTAGTTCCGTTTCTGAGCCATCTGCTTGCATCACCTTGACCAAGGTCTTTTCAGCCTGATCAAGTGTTTCTTGCAAGTCTTTTGATAGCTTCATTCCTTTCTGAAACTCTGAGATGGCCTCTTCGAGGGGCACTTGCCCACTTTCCAACTTTTGGACAATAGCTTCCAAATCAGCTAAATTTTCTTCAAATTTCTTTTCTTTCGACATGCTTTACCTCTACTTCTACTTGCCCATCCCGCATGACTAGCGTCAAGGCATCCTTTTCTTTGATCGTATCTACGCTATCCAAAACCTGATCTCCAGCCCGTACCAAGGCGTAGCCTCTAGCCACGATGCGACTGGTATCCAACATCAAGAGAGCTTCCGATAGGCGCTTGGCATCTGCTGCTTTTGTCTGGTAGAGCTCCTTGATTTTCAAGGTCAGCAATCGCTCCATCTGGAGAATCCGGTCTCGATAACGCTCGAGCTGATGCTGTGGTGCTTGGGAGGCCAATCGATGGCGGAGTTCTTGTAACTGGCGGCTATTTCTGGTAACCGACTCTGACACAGCCTGTTTCAATCGCAACTGAATCTGATCCAGCTTTTGCAGATAAGAATCATACAGCCGCTCTGGCTGACGGAAGATGACCGATTGGCTCAGTTTCTGCAGGCGTTCTCGATGATAGACTAGGCGGTTGCGCATAGCGGTTGCCATCCGCCCTTCCTGTTTCTGCAAATGATTGAGCAGGTCCAACTTGGTCACAGGCGTTGCCAACTCAGCCGCAGCTGTAGGAGTTGCTGCCCGGCGATCTGCGACAAAGTCTGCCAGAGTAGTATCTGTCTCATGCCCCACACTGGAAATAATGGGAATTCTAGACTCAAAAATAGCCCTCACAACTGGCTCTTCATTAAAGGCCCATAGGTCCTCAATGGAGCCACCACCACGACCGATAATCAAGACATCGAGGTCCGTCCGATTATTGGCCTTCTGGATATTGGAGACAATTTCTTGAGCCGCTCCCTCTCCTTGTACCTTGGTTGGAAAAAGGAGAATCTCCACGCCAGGAAAGCGTCGCGAAACAGTGGTGATAATATCGCGAATAACGGCCCCACTCTGACTGGTAATAACCCCAATTTTCTTGGAGAACTGGGGGATAGCCTGTTTGAACTTCTCTTGAAAAAGTCCTTCTTCCTGGAGTTTCTTTTTCAACTGCTCAAACTGTATGGCTAAAGCACCGACGCCATCTGGCTCCGCCTTTTCGATGACAATAGAATAACTGCCACTTGGCTCATAGAGTTGGATCCGACCGATGACATTGATCTTCATGCCTTCTTCCAGCTCAAAGCCGAAACTCTTATAAATCCCTACCCAGACAGTCGCTTGGATCACAGCTTTTTCATCCTTTAAAGAAAAATACTGGTGATTGGGACGCTTACGGAAATTCGAGACCTGACCCGTCAAATAGACCCGCTCTAGATAGGGGTCCTTATCAAATTTTAACTTGAGGTATTTGGTCAGACTGGATACCGATAAATACTCTGACATAGATCCCCCTTCACACGGAAAATTCTAGTATAAATTATACCAAAAATAAGAGGAAAAAGCTGATTCTACCTACGGAAAAAGCCCCAGATTTCATCATCTGAGACTTGATTTTTTATTGGCAGTTGGAAAGGCAAATTTCTCTCATCCATTTTGGAATTTCTCGACTAATCGCGGTCGGTAAAACCACGTAGGCATTCTTGCTCAAATCGTCTGCAATGGCCGAATGAAGGTGACTGGCAACTACCACGCGCTCATAGAGTCCAACTTGCGGAAATTGACCCACAAAGCCCGCAATCATGCCTGCTAAAGTATCGCCCATACCACCCGTTGCTTGATAGGGGCCTCCAACCGATAGTTGGTAATAATCTGTCTGCCCTTGTTGCCAGATCTTAGTCTGATGCCCTTTTTGGACCAGAATACTGACTGGAGGAAGTTGGGACAGAGACTGCCTTGTTGCTTCTTCCCCTTGGTCTCCAATTGCTAGACCTGACATGGCCTCCCATTCTTTTTGATGAGGAGTAAAGACCAGTTGAGCTGGAGGAAGAGAAAGTCCTAAGCGAGTATAGAGGCTAATGGCTCCGCCGTCTAGAATGAGCACTTGATGAGGCTGAACCCTATCAAAAACTAGCTCTACAAGGTGTGCCCCTAGCTCATTAGCATTGAGTCCTGGCCCCAATAAAATGACGCCCGCTTTTGCGATTTGCTCAACCAACAATTCTTGGTCCGTCACAGCAAAAGCCATGGCTTCAGGTAGCTGACTATGGAGGGCAGGGATATTCTCGCGATCTGTCGCAACCGTGATAAGGCCCGCTCCACTATGAACCGCTGCGAGGGCTGCCATGATAATGGCTCCACCATAGGGATAAGTTCCTCCTATCAAGAGCAGACGCCCATAGTCTCCCTTATAGGAGTCTGACTGACGACTAAGGATAACTTGTTGCAGCAACGTTTGGTCAACTCTTAACATAAGCGTCCCTTCTTTCTCCCTCTATTTTACCACGTTTAGGCTAAAAAAAGGCAGGAAGCGAAGTTTCTACCTTAATAATCTTTCTAAACATTCTACAGCTACAAACACTGTCCCGAGTCCATCCAAGTTCACCTATTTTTTCAACGCCCGAACAGCTGCCTCATAGGTCTGAGACATGAGCATGGTAATGGTCATAGGACCAACGCCACCTGGAACCGGAGTGATGTGACTAGCCAGAGGAGCTACTTTTTCATAGTCCACGTCTCCACAGAGCTTTCCATTTTCGTCACGGTTCATCCCGACATCGATAACGACTGCTCCCTCTTTAACAAAGTCAGCTGTAACAAATTTTGCACGACCGATCGCCACCACTAAGATATCTGCTTTTCTAGCAATTTTTGCCAAATGATGAGTCCGCGAATGGGTCAAGGTCACCGTTGCATTTTTTGCTAGGAGAAGCTGGGCCATCGGTTTTCCAACGATGTTTGAACGACCAATGACGACTGCATTTTTCCCTTCGACATCGATATCATATTCTCGGAACATTTCCATAATCCCTGCTGGTGTAGAGGGAACCATGACTGGATTTCCTGCCCAAAGATGTCCCATATTGAGAGGATGGAAGCCGTCGACATCCTTATTAGGATCAATGGCTAACAAAACTTCCTCATCGTCGATATGGGCTGGTAGAGGCAACTGGACTAAAATACCATGCCAGAGTGGATCTTGATTGTAGCGGTCAATGAGGGCCAACAAGTCCTCTTGGAAAATGCTTTCTGGTACTCGAACCACTTCACTTCGGAATCCTGCTGCCAAAGCTGACCGTTCTTTATTGCGGACATAGACCTGGCTAGCTGGGTTTTCTCCCACCAAAATCACTACCAAGCCTGGGACCTGACCAGTCTCAGCCTTTAAGCGAGCGGTTTTCTCAGCCAATTTCCCTTGCAATTTTACTGCCAAGGCCTTCCCATCAATTACATGTGTCATCTCAATCTCTTTTCTATTCAATATCTTCTCTATTATATCAGATTTGTGAACCTGCTCCTAACACTTCTTGATTAGACAAGGTTATAAGAAGAAACTATAACTATTTTCTTCCAACAAAAAAGAGACTAGATGCTCTAGACTCTTGATTGATACTTCTTAGTACAACAATTCGTAGATCTCCATTGCGATTAAGTCAATGCTATCGAATGTATAGGTCTCACGCGCTTCTACATCACGAAGAGTAAATACTGATCCATTTTCTTCATCATAGTTGTAAGCTACTTCAGCAACTACAACTCCTTCACGTTCAAAATTACGTTTTAAGTTTCCACCGTCTTTCGTCATCGCTTCCAAACGGCTGATAATTCGTACCAAATGTGATTCCATTTTGATTCTCCTATTTACTTTCTACTCTCCTATTTTATCATAAAAGAAGGAGGAAATTCCAATAAAAATCAACTTTTCCGCTATTTTCCTCTTTATTCCATGCCTAAAACCGGACTTCATACTAAATTCTTGCAAACTTTTAGAATACTGCTATAATGAAACTATAAAAGTTTGACTATTTCTGACCAATAGTTTTTACACTTTTTACCCTAGAGAAAGAGGTAAGAGAATGCTTTGTCAAAACTGTAAAATCAATGATTCAACCATTCATCTTTATACGAACGTGAATGGCCACCAACAACAAGTAGACCTTTGCCAGAACTGCTATCAAATTATGAAAACGGATCCTAACAATAGTCTGCTCGCAGGATTAAACCAACAAAATCGCGGAGGACGGGATCCTTTTGAAGATTTCTTCAATCAACTAGGAAACTTCCAGGCTCCGCAAGAACCCCAAACCCCTCCGACCCAATCTGGAGGAGGCTATGGTGGTGGAAATGACTATGGCTCAAATGGGAACGGTCGTTCTTCAGGACCAAGTAGAGCTCAAGCCAAACAACAACCAAAGGGCCTCCTAGAAGAGTTTGGAATTAACGTTACTGAAATTGCTCGCCGTGGGGATATCGATCCGGTCATTGGCCGTGACGATGAAATTCTTCGTGTCATTGAAATCCTCAACCGTCGGACCAAGAATAACCCTGTCCTGATTGGGGAACCCGGTGTCGGAAAAACAGCTGTCGTGGAAGGCCTTGCGCAAAAGATTGTCGATGGAGATGTTCCTCACAAATTGCAAGGCAAGGAAGTCATTCGCTTAGACGTTGTCAGCCTCGTTCAAGGAACTGGGATCCGAGGGCAATTTGAAGAGCGCATGCAACAATTGATGGAGGAAATCCGTCGCCGGGAAGATGTTATTTTGTTTATCGATGAGATCCATGAAATTGTCGGTGCCGGATCTGCTGGTGATGGCAATATGGATGCTGGAAATATCCTCAAACCAGCCCTCGCTCGTGGCGAATTGCAATTAGTCGGTGCGACAACCCTCAATGAATACCGAATTATCGAAAAGGATGCGGCACTTGAACGCCGGATGCAACCCGTTAAGGTCGACGAACCTACAGTGGAAGAAACCATCACCATCCTCAAAGGCATTCAAAAGAAATACGAGGATTACCACCACGTCCACTACACCGATGGTGCGATCGAGGCTGCGGCTCTCCTTTCCAATCGCTATATCCAAGACCGCTTCTTGCCAGACAAGGCCATTGACCTCTTAGACGAAGCAGGCTCTAAGATGAACTTAACCCTCAATTTTGTCGATCCCAAAGTCATCGACCAACGCTTAATTGAAGCCGAAAATCTCAAGGCTCAAGCGACGCGTGATGAAGACTTTGAAAAGGCAGCCTACTTCCGCGACCAAATCGCTAAGTACAAAGAAATGCAAGGGCAACAGGTCACTGATCAAGATACGCCAGTCATTAGCGAAAAGACCATCGAACACATCGTCGAGCAAAAGACCAATATTCCAGTTGGCGATTTGAAAGAAAAAGAACAATCCCAATTGATCAACTTGGCAGCTGACTTGAAGGCTCATGTCATCGGTCAAGATGAGGCTGTTGAAAAAATTGCTAAGGCCATCCGTCGCAACCGGGTAGGGCTTGGAACACCAAACCGTCCAATTGGTAGCTTCCTCTTTGTTGGACCAACTGGTGTCGGGAAGACCGAGTTGTCCAAGCAATTGGCCATCGAACTCTTTGGTTCTGCTGACAGTATGATTCGCTTTGATATGAGTGAGTATATGGAGAAACATGCCGTTGCCAAATTGGTCGGTGCACCTCCAGGCTACGTCGGCTATGAAGAAGCAGGCCAGCTAACTGAAAAGGTGCGTCGCAACCCTTACTCTCTCATCCTCTTGGATGAGGTCGAAAAGGCCCACCCAGATGTCATGCATATGTTCCTCCAAGTCTTAGACGATGGTCGCTTGACAGATGGGCAAGGTCGAACGGTGAGCTTCAAAGATACCATTATTATCATGACTTCCAATGCGGGAACTGGAAAAGCGGAGGCTAATGTCGGCTTTGGGGCGGCTCGTGAAGGTCGTACCAATTCTATCCTAGGTGAACTGGGGAACTTCTTTAGTCCAGAATTCATGAACCGCTTTGACGGCATCATTGAATTCAAAGCCTTGTCTAAGGAAAACCTCCTTCAAATCGTCACTCTAATGTTAGACGATGTCAACCAACGCTTAGCCCACAATGATATCCACCTGGATGTTACCGATAAGGTCAAGGAGAAACTGGTTGATTTGGGCTACGATCCGAAAATGGGGGCACGTCCTCTTCGTCGCACCATTCAAGACTATATTGAAGATGCCATTACAGATTACTACCTAGAAAATCCTAGTGAGAAAGATCTGAAGGCTGTCATGACCAGCAATGGGAAGATTTGCATCAAAGGAAAGAGCAAACCTGCGAACGAAGCAGAAAAAGTAACTGAATAATCGCATTCTACAGAGAGATTCCTAGTAGCTACAAGGAATCTCTCTTATTTTCATCTCCTACTGCTTTTTATGTCCATCTATGTTATAATGATAAAAAAATAAGAAGCGAGTATCATTATGACTGTTGCAACTTTTGGAACAAAAGAAGAAAATGTTGACTATGTCAATCGTTATGGAGTCTATGCGGTGATTCCAAATCAAACTAAGGACCAAATCATCCTAGTCCAAGCTCCAAATGGGGCTTGGTTCCTACCAGGTGGTGAAATCGAGGCAGGAGAAGATCATTTCTTGGCACTCGAGCGCGAACTGATCGAAGAGCTGGGCTTCACTGCGACCATCGGCGAGTATTATGGACAAGCAGATGAGTACTTCTACTCCAGTCACCGCGACACTCACTACTACAATCCTGCTTATATCTATGAAGTAACTGACTTTGTAGAGGCTCAAAAGCCACTAGAGGATTTCAATAACATTGCCTGGTTCCCCATTGACGAAGCCATTGAAAAGTTAAAAAGAGGAAGCCATAAATGGGGAATCAAAATGTGGAAATCTGCCCAAAAATTGTAAGCGACTTCTTTCACAAAATAAAAAAAAGTGCTATAATAAATGGAGAAAGAGCTTAGGAGGATCTCACATGAAGCTTATGAATACAACAAATAGTCATGCTAATTTGGTCAAAAGTCAATTAGAAAGTACCGATGCTACCCTTGTTGAGGTCTATTCAGCTGGTAACACCGATGTTATCTTTACCAAAGCTCCTACTCATTACGAATTGCTGATTAGTAACAAACACCGTGCCATTCGTGAAACAGAAGTTGAAAAAATTCGTGAGTTCTTTTTAAAACGCAAGATTGATCTCAAAATCATCGACCAATCCACTATTAAAACGCTCTACTCCGATAAACTGATCGAAATTTCTTTCCCAATTATTTAGTAAGGCTATTCCGCCTTACTTTTTTTATTGTCTTGACGATGGACACGATACACCATTCTAGTCACCAAAAAAGAAGTTCCATCATGGAACTTCTTTTTGAATGGAGACAAACTATTGTTTTACATAAAACAGCTAGTAGATTTTCAAAAAATGACTTTTATTTTTTAATCATTTAAGAAGATGAAAAACTTTCCGCTGTGAGAAAAGTTCCTGAAACACAGTTGTTTCAGGAACTCGGAATTATTGAGACCTTAGGCTCAATAATTAGTCATGGAACTTCTACGAAGTTCGCTGACGTCCGTACTCACCTAAGGAAAGTTTTTCAGAAGACTTTATCTTCAATCTGAAAGAAGTTCCATTATGGAACTTCTTTTGATATCTATTATTTTGCTTCAAAACCTTCTGCAACTGCGTCTGCAAAGTTTTCTTCAACAATGCTTGCACAATGATCACAAATAGTTGCATGATAGTGGCGTTCAGCCGTTGTTGGGTCAATACGACGGCAACGGTCACAAACTTCACCGGTTGCACGTTCAACTGTGAAGGCTACATCTTCAAATGCTACTGCACCTTCTGGGGCTGGTCCTTCTGCGATAGTCAATTCAGAGACAATCAAGAGTTGTGCTACATTGCTATCAACAGCTCCAAGAAGAGTTTTCACGACTTCGTTTGGATAAACGGTCAAGTGAGCTTCAAGAGATTTACCGATCACTTTTTCATTCCGTGCTTCTTCCAAGGCTTTTTGAGCTTGACCACGGAAGTCCATGAAGGCTGCCCAGGTATCCAAGATTTCCTCTTGGTTGGCAAATGTTTGAGCTTCTGGTAATTCTGACAATTGAACAAATTCTTCTGTTTCAAACTCAAGATATGACCAGATTTCTTCCGCAGTGTGAGGAAGGATTGGTGTCAAAAGTTTGGTGATTTTCACAAGGATGTCATAGAAGACCGTTTGCATTTGACGGCGTTCAAGTGACTTAGCCCCTTCGATGTAAACAACATCTTTGGCAAAGTCAAGGTAGAAGGCAGACAAATCAACATTGATAAAGTTCACTAGGGCTTTGTAGATTGTCAAGAATTCGAAGTTAGCATAAGCGTCACGAATGGTCTTAACAAGTTGGTTAAAGCGAATGGTCATGTACTTATCAACGGAACGAAGCTCTTCGTAAGCTACTGCATCCTCAGCTGGGTTAAAGTCAGAAGTATTGGCGATCAAGAAACGAAGCGTGTTACGGATCTTGCGGTAAGTTTCAGAAACTTGGCTCAAGATATCCATAGAGATACGCACATCGTTGCTTGAGTCTACACTGGTAACCCAGAGACGCAAGATTTCCGCACCAAATTGTTTTTCAACATCGCTTGGAGCAATGGTATTTCCAAGAGATTTAGACATCTTCTCACCTTTACCGTCAAGGGCAAAACCTTGTGACAAGATTTGCTTGTATGGTGCGACACCATGGTTCGCCACAGATGTGATAAGAGATGAGTTGAACCAACCACGGTATTGGTCTGAACCTTCAAGGTAGAGATCAGCTGGGTATTTGAGTTCCGGACGGTTCACTACAACCCCATTCCATGATGAACCTGAGTCGAACCATACGTCCATGATGTCTGTTTCTTTCTTGAACTCTCCATTTGGTGAACCTGGATGTGTAAATCCTTCTGGCAAGAGATCTTTAGCATCCCGTTCCCACCAGATGATGGAACCGTTCTCTTCAAAGAGTTGAGCTACATGTTCGATGGTTTCAGCCGTCATGATTGGTGTGCCATCTTCAGCGTAGAAGATTGGGAGTGGCACACCCCAAGCACGTTGACGAGAGATAACCCAGTCACCACGGTCACGGATCATGTTGTAAAGACGAACTTTCCCCCATTCTGAGTGGAACTTCACTTTTTCAATTTCATCCAAGATTTCTTGGCGGAATTTAGATACAGAGGCAAACCACTGTGGAACAGCTCGCCAGATGATTGGTTTCTTGGTACGCCAGTCAAATGGATATGAGTGAGAAATTTCTTCCTGAGCAAGGAGTAAATCACCCAGTTTTTCGATAACAGTCGGCACAACCTTGTCATAGAACTGACCCGCAAATTCAGGACCAGCATTTTCCATCATAATACCGCGTTCGTTAACTGTTACAGCAACTTCCAAGCCATTGGCAACACCGACATTGTAGTCGTCCTCACCAAAACCAGGGGCTGTATGGACAATACCAGTACCGGAGTCTGTTGTAACGTGATCACCAAGGATAACAAGTTCATCTACTGCTGTGTCCCATGGGTGCTCTGTCACGATATGGTTCAATTCTTGACCACGGTAAGTCGCCAAAACTTGAACATCTGCCCAGCCAAATTTTTCAGACAAATTGTTCAACAATTCAGCAGCAACCACAAACTTACGAGCTTCACCAGCAGGTTGAACCAAAACGTAATCAATATCCGCACCAACAGTCAAACCACGAGAAGCAGTGATAGTAAATGGAGTTGTTGTCCAAACAACGATATAAGTATCAGTGTCTAGGACACCTTTGCCATCTTTAACCTTGTTGGCATAGTAAAGTGATGTTGATACCAAGTCATGGTATTCAATTTCCGCTTCAGCAAGCGCTGACTCAGAAGACCATGACCAGTAAACTGGCTTAGCTCCACGGTATATATAGCCTTTGTTAGCCATTTCACCGAAGACACGGATTTGCGCCGCTTCATAATCAGGCGTCAAGGTCACATAAGGATTTTCCCAGTCACCTGAAACACCCAAGCGTTTAAAGTCTTCGCGTTGTTTATCTACTTGAGAAAGGGCGTAGTCGCGGCAAAGTTTCAAGTACTCAACCAAGTCCATTTCTTTGCGTTTGACACCTTGTTTAGCCAAGACTTGCTCGATTGGCAAACCGTGTGTATCCCAACCTGGGATGTACGGTGCATAAAAACCTGACATAGACTTAGAACGAACAATGATATCTTTTGAAA